>CAYJHV010000019.1:10432-12017 GCA_964369825.1 uncultured Desulfovibrionaceae bacterium
AATTTAAAACATTCTTTGGCATGATCATTCATGACACCAATTGCCTCAAGGTAGGAATACGCTGTCACCGTTCCCATAAATTTAAATCCACGTTTTTTCACATCTTTTGCAAACCTATCTGAAAGTTCATTACGTGTGGTTAAGCCATCATACGGATTATAAAGAATTTTTCCTTGGGTAAAACTCCAAATATAATTTGAGAAAGTTCCAAATTCTTGCACAACTTTAAGATAAGCCTTTGCATTTTGTATAGTTGCTAAAATCTTAGCTCTATGACGTACTATCTGAGCATTTTGCATAAGTTCTTCCACCTTTTCTGCTCCATATGCAGCAATAATATGCGGATTGAAATCATCAAATGCCTTTCTAAAAGCTTCTCTTTTTTTCAATATGAGCAACCAAGAGAGTCCGCAATGGAAAGATTCCAAAACAAACATTTCAAAAAGGTGTGCGTCATCATAAGAGGGAATTCCCCATTCATGATCATGGTAGTTTTGATACATTTCAGAATTTTCTAAATGTGGCCACGGACATCTTTGCATACACATTCCTTAATAAATATAATGTATCACCATGCATATATTTTTATTATCATACATATTCACGACTATTTTTCCCCAAAAGACAATAACATTCATAGGCAATGGTACCCCATGATTGAGCCAACTTTGACACGGAAAATTTTTCACCATATGTATTATTGATAATCCAAGCGTTTTGCCCTTCTTCTACATTGGGAATGTGGCTAATATCCACCATAATAACTCCCATACATACTCTTCCGCATATAGGAGCTGCCTGCCCATGAATACACAGCGTAAAAGGCGGATTTTTTGTTGATAAAGCACGTGAAAAACCATCGGCATAGCCGATACCTACCGCCGCCATACGCATATCTTTGGGAGCTATATATGTGGCACCATAGCCAACACTTTGACCGGCTTTTACCGTAAAAGTATGGAGGATAACAGAACTCACACTCATACTTTCACAAAGTTCGCTCCCTTTTTCCTCCCATGCATTAAACATGAAAGGATTTGCTCCGTACAAAGCAATGCCAAAGCGGTAAATATGTGCTCCCAGAGATGCAGACAAATCACCATATGCCAGAGATGCCGCAGAGTTACATAAAGAACGTTGCATATTGGGATAATGATGACTGAGCATATTACTCATAGCAAAAAATTCTTTGGCTTGTTTGTGTACCATGGCTTCATTTTCAGGCATATCGGCTGTGGCCAAATGAGAAAAAGCCAATGCCACTTCTATGTTATTTAATTTTTTTAAAAAATTCAATACATGTGGTAAGTTTTCTTGAGTAAAACCAAAGCGTGACATGCCGGTTTCAAATTTTATGGCAATCTTAAAAGTCTTATGCGAATTATTATGTACTGCTGCCCACTGCAAAGCTCTTTGGTTATAAATTGCCGGCATAAGACTTAATTCGGCACAAAGCTGCATTTCTTCAGCACTTTGCGCGCCCAATAAAATAAGTATATCTTCTGTAAAACCGGCTTCCCTCAGAGCTTTGCCTTCGCTGACAGTACCCACTCCAAAAGACGTTACTTGTACATTTTTTAAAGTT
>CAYJHV010000020.1:0-11992 GCA_964369825.1 uncultured Desulfovibrionaceae bacterium
GCTTCTTTGTGGATAAAATATTGTCCAAGATTGGCATTATCTGCTTGCGGAACTTGTAAACCAAGGCGCATTTCATGATTTACCAATATAGGTCCCACAAGATTAAGGCTTGTTTCTTCCGGCTTTCCTTGAGGAATGGAAACGGTGACCAGCACCGAAACTTGTTCACGATCACGAACACGCAAAAGCTTTTGCTCTGCATCTCCCACCTTAATTTTATAGTCATCTAAAAAACTGAAGGGGTCAGACACCAGCAAACCTACATCTTGCTTATCCATGCTTTGCAACATTAAAAAAGGAGCATCGGGGCGCATTTGTAACAAAATAAATTCGTGCAAACCTTCAAAGCCTGCAAGACCTCTAGGAAAGTAAATAACTTTATCCAAGTTAACACGACGTAATCCAAGGCGGGTTTCAATCTCTATTTCGTTTTTTCTTGCCATAAGCTTGTCACCAACAAAAGGTCTTCGTTACGGGTTTCTAATGCAAGACGGTTTTCTTCTTTTACACGTTGATAGACTTCTTCTCTGTAGACAGTCACATCATCAGGCACATCAATGCCAAGCTTGACTTGTTTACCTTGCAAGCTCAACACTTTTATGCGTATGTTTTCCCCTATATAAATGCTTTCATTGGGGCGACGTGTAAGTATCAGCATAACAACCAACTTTTAGTAATACATAAGCAATAGGTTTTGTTGGAATAAAATCAACAACATCCATACAAAAAGCACTGATTAAATGAAAAATCGCCATACCATTTTATTCTAAATATGACAACAACTTACTAATCAACAGTATGTATTGTTAGGGCATAAAACCTTAACAATACATACTAAAAAATAATGACACTTATTCACAGATAAGCTCTTAATCAACACTTTTTATGATTATCCACCATTAAATGAATTTTGTCAAATTCAATTGCAAAATCATGGAAGAAGTTTGCAATACCGTGGAATAGGTTAACTCATCCTTGGCAAGATTATTCAATAATTCCGTTAAATCAATGTCTTCGGTGTAGCTTAGGCGTTCTTCTTGGTCAAGCTTTTCATAGTCAAGCATACTATCGGCCAGGTCAAGGCGATTCACCAAGCCCCCTACCCTTGTATTTTGTGTTAAGACATGCTCGTGAGCCTCGGTAATGGCTACCAAACTCTCAGCTATGCCATTGGATTCATTGTTTTCCAAGAAGGCTATGAGTTTTCCCACCGTTTCAAAAAGGTTTGGTCCCGTCACAGTTTCGCTGTCATATTGTCCGCCAAAAATATCTTTGCCCACTTGGTTTACGGTTACATAGGAATTTTCCATAATTTCATACTCAAGTCCGGCACGGTCGGGGTGAATGACCATTTGTGTGCCTGCAGCAAGCTCAGTTGAAGTTCCGGTGGCAGGGGGGTGAGTTACTGTGTCAGAAAGTTCCAAAAATCCACCGGGTACGGCAATAATGGCAGAATAATCACCATCAGGTGTCGGAACCAAGCTTGTGGCTTTTATCCATGTTTGCCCGCCATCATTACTATAAGAATAATTTATAACGGAACCGGCAGCAGCTAAATCCACATCTTCATCAATGCGTACCGTGGTATTTTGCGAAAAAATTCCTTGTGCATTTAAAGCAATGGAGTTTTCACCATTGACCATATCCACTCGGCGTGGCTGCATGTCCATGCTAAAATCAGCGTCTATAGTTTGCGATGTGGCATTGGAAGTATCAAGCTCCACGGAACCAAGATTATTACCTAAAACATCGGTAAAAGGCAAAAGCAAGGTTTGAGTGGAAGGATTGGGAACAGTGGTAGAAAACTCTTGCCACGACACACCGCCATCAGCACTGGTCCAATAATACACTTCAGAACCGGGGTCAGCAAGGTCAATATCATTGCTTGCCGGTGAACCTGTGATTGGATTAGTCACTTTAGTTTGGTCAGGCTTTGTCAGTGAAAACAGCACATTGTCTTCTAAATCCGCACGCACGTCCACTTTAAGTCCGGGAGTGGTGTTTTGCGTTACGGCATAGGCGCTGTCGTCGCTATCATCCCCTTGGTAAACAGCGGTGGGATAAATATACAAAAAGCTATGGTCTTCGGAAGACAAAGAATCATCTTCATCGTCACGTGTAACGGCTTTTTGAACCTCTGTGCCCGGCTGTAAATTCAAGGTAACGCCTTCCATATTTAAGGAAGTTTCACCGGCTTCCAGTGTACCCATTGTCCATGTGGCACCGCCATCTTTCGACCATTCATATCTAAGATCTGTGGAAGGAACAGCCGGAGGAGCAGCGGTGGCAGGAATACCCACAACGCCTTCATCCAAGAAGCGTACCGTCATGCTTTTATCGGCTTTACCGGTCACAGTGGCACCGGAAAGATCCATATCGGGGTCACGAGTCATAACGCCAAGACCTTCTTCAAAAGCGGTATCGCCGGGATTATGTCCGCCAAAAATGGAATTATCTTCAAATTCCACATTGGAAAGGTTGAGCAAAGTACCGAAAAGCTCTTCCACTTGATAGGCAATTTGCTGTCTGTTTTCGGCAGTCATGGTTCCGGTGGCAGCTTGCTCGGTCAAGGTTTTAATTTGGGCAATGGTACTACTCACTTGTTGCAAGGTGCCGTCGGTCAGTTCAAGCCAACCACGTGCAGTATCCACATTGCGCTGGTATTGTTCGGTTTCTTCAATTTTCGCACGACTGTTCAAAACCAAAGCAGCACCGGCAGGATCGTCGGAAGGTCTGTTGATTTTCTTTTGTGTACCACCTTGTATGGTGGTCTCCATAAAATCGCTCAAACTTGTCTGCATATGCTTTAAGTTTGTATTATAAATCATGGCATTGGATATACGCATAAGACCTCCCTAAATTGTAGCGACATTTTATTGCTTTAACCCAAGCAGGGTTTCAAGCATTTCATCGGCGGTGGTAATAAGTTTTGCCGCCGCAGTATAGGCATGTTGAAATTTAATTAAATTTGCCATTTCTTCATCAAGGTTGACACCGGAAACAGCTTGTTGTTGATTGCTCAAATCTTCGGCAAGAGCGGTATTGTACTCGGAATTGGTTTGAGCTGTACGTGTATCGGAGCCCACACGAGCAACCAAGGTACTATAAAATTCCGAAATACTTTGATCGGTGGTAGTGCGCCATGGAGTCTGCATGTGCACATTTTGCGTAAAAAGTCCACCCACGCTGTTGGCAAGAGCATCATCAAGGGGGTTTAATTCATTATCACCGTTCACGTAACCAGCATTAATGCGATTATGGTCAATGTGCAATTCCGTATTCACGGCAATATTGGTAGCATCATCGCCTTGGAAAAAGGTATTGATACCAAGGGCAGCCATTAAGCCGGTACTGTCTTCACCCACGGCAAAATTTAATTTAACCTCATCAACGCTTCCGGCTGTACCAATGCTTCCGGCTGTAAGATTTAACTTGCCGTTAATAATGTCGGCTGTAAGCTTAGAACCGTAGGTATCATTGATGGCATCACGAACATCTTCAAGACTATGCACTGCGGGATCAAATGATTGAATGCCGTCAACCGTAGTATCAAAATCTAAGGGCGCGCCTTCCATAAAGGCATTGGTATCGGCATTGTAAAAGTAAAATTGCATGGAACCGCCTTCAAGACGATCATAAAAATTCAAACCACTTTGCGGCATACCAAGGGGGATAGCATTATCGTCCACAGCTTCACTACCGGCATAAAAACTTTGAAAATCAAGCCCGGCGCCTTCGCTGTGTAATCTGTTCACTTCCCAAATGAGCGTTTCGGCAACGGCATTGAGTTCGTCTTCGTAAATACCGATGTGATTATCACGCACGTCAAAATAAGATGTAATGGTACCGCCGGTTAAGCGTTGCGCATTGGCCACGCCGTTAAAATTGGTTTGCGGCGTCATATTTTGTGGACCTCGAGTGGGCTCAATGTAATATACTCCGCTTTTGGGCATAATATGAAAGCGATCGCCGGTATTAAAATTATCACTTTCAGTGAAAGAAATTTTAAGGTCATGCACGTGTACGGGATCAATTTCACCATCTCCGTCTATATCGGTAACATCAAATTCTTTAACGGTACCGTCGGTATTGCGTAACCACGTATTACCGCCGTCCAGCGATACTCTGAATGAAGGTGGAGGATCATCACCCACATTGCCGCCATTGGTCATTTCCACGGTATATTCATAGGCGTCGGTACCTTCGAACACGATGTCACCTTCATATTCGGAATCGGCACGTAAATTATTTTCGGCACGAGGTCCAAGCACTTCAAGGGCAAAGGTTTCACCGCCTTGCACCAAGGGCATACCGGAACTTGTACGAACCACATATTCACCGTCAACGGTGGTTTCGGTGGTTATATCAAGTAAAGTGGCAAGCTCACGTACTGCCGTATCCCTTTTATCAAGTAAATCATTAGGATTACTGGTACCCGGAATGGTATTGCGAGCAATTTGCGTATTCAAATCCGCAATGCCTTCTATGAGCTCATTGGCTCTGTCCACGTCTACTTGTATGCTCAAATCCATTTGCTTGCGAATATCATTTAGATCATCCATGCTTTGAGTCATAAGTAAGCTCACATTATCGGAAAGGCTCACAAGATTCTGGCGTGTTGCCGAATCTTCGGGACGCAGGGCAAGGTCTTCCCATGCTTTAAAAAACGCCGTTAAGGCATCGCTTATGCCGGTACGGTTGGATTCATTGAAAATACTTTCCACACTGGACAAGGTTTGCATTTGTTCTTGCCAACGTGAAGCTTCTCCGGATTTATCAAGGAAAGATACTTCCACAAATTGATCAAAACGGCGTAGAACCTGCGTGGCATCCACGCCAAGCCCTTGCGCACCCGGTCCCATATTTAAAGCATAGGCATCTTCCAGTTGAACATATTGCCGTGAATAACCCGGGGTATCCACGTTGGCAATATTATTACCGGTGGTGGCAATGGTTGATTGCTGGGCATGAAGTGCCGATTGTCCAATATTCATTAAGTGATTAATGCTCATTTATAACCTCCCGGAGATTAAGGCAGCATCCGGCCTGCGCTTTCCCATAGATCCCCGTCTACCGTAGGTAAGAGAATTTTTTGGGGTAATTTTTGAATGTAGTTCATTTAAAAGACGCTGACGCTGGTCTAAAAGTGCTAAGGAAAGCTGCGCATTACGAGAAGCTGCCCTTGCCGCCTTTTGCTCACATTTGTCTATTTCTTGAAAAATATCTAAAATTTCTTGTCCTTGCTCTTCGGGTAACAGCGCAACATATACCTTGATTTTACCGCCATCCAACATACTCTTTATGGATACTTTTTCCTTGGCCATTTGGCGGATGAGCTCATGTATACTCATCTCAAGGGGGACAACTTGTTCCGTTTTACGTTCGCGCAAAAGGGCATATTCCTCTTCTAATAAATGAACGAGTAATTTCATAGCTTGCTTTTGGCGATTCAGTGCTGTGCGTATGCGCTGGTACATGATTCTTCTCCGATAAAGTTTTAAGCATATCTTCATAAACTATTTAGAATAAATTACTGGTTCAAAAATTGTAATTTTACCATTTATGAAGTATGCTTTTTCGCTTAAGAGGAATTTTCTTCCTCACTGTAAAGCCTCAATGCTTTACGTAAGGTTTATCTGCAAAAAACATACCTAATAAAAAAGATTGTTTTCTCTTACGATTTATAATCAATATAGGGTAAAAACACACATTTTAATGCGTTTTTATCTTAACTCACACGGTAATGGCAACATTTTTAGATTTTTTCCTTGGTCGGCATTTGTTGCATCACCTGTACCGGAGCTGTTCCATGGGGTGGAACAAAATGTACTCCAAGCCCCACATCCTGCCCTTGACCGCCATTCACCGGTTGCGGTGTCGGTGCGGCTGATGGATTAATATATGGTTGCGCCACAGGTGGCTCCATATTGTACGCCTGTATGTTTTCCTGTTGCGTTTGTGCATTTAGCGGTTGCGCTTGCGCATGGTTTGCATGAGGAATAACTCCCGTATTATGCGTAGCTTGCGGTGCTTGCGCTAATTGCGATTGTAATGCTTGCGCTGATTGCGGCACTTGCGCTGCGGGATACACCAAGGGTTGAACCATATGTTGCGCTTGTTGTTGCGTCATTGCGTTTTGTTGATTGTTTTGTGTAAGCGCCTGACGTACTAACCTTTCTGTGTCACCATTGCGTTGGTTTTTAGGAATATTCGTGGTGTAGGTGGTACGTACCACAGGACTTTGCGCACCCTGACTTTGCAAAGCAGGATTTACCGGCGGTAAAACCCCATGCAGCGGAGCTTGGGTATTTGCCACTCTTTGCGCTTGTTGCGCACGCTCAGGTCCTGTCATATGAACTGCGTTTTGTGGCATGTGCTGTCCTTGTTGCACTTGCTGCGTTTGCTCTTTTTGCTGAAGTCCCACAAGATATTGTTGCAGCATGGTTCCATTATGTACTTGTGCTTGTGCTTGCGGAACAGCTTGCGGATTTTGTTGCGCATTGCTAAGGAAAGCTTGCAAAGCTCTGTTATCGTTGCTGCCGTTACCGGAAATAATCTGCCTGTGCATTTGAATATTACCATTATTTGCTGAGGCTTGCGGTGCTTGCGCTTGTACTTGTTGCTGTTGCGGTAATTGCGCTTGTACCATCTGCCCCGCCTGTCCCGGTACCACAAAATAATTTTGCGGTGAATTTTGCGGTAAAGCTTGCATGGTACCACCGGCAATTTCCTCATATAAAGGAGCATTCACATGCAAGGAAGCATCGGCATATATGCTTTCAACCGCCTTATTATCTGCCAGAAGGTCATTTTGCACTTTGGCATTGCTTTGCATACCACCCTCTTTACTTCCCTGTTCGCTTTGCTTATCTAAATTTGCCAAAGGAGAAGGAATGAAGGTAGCAGGTTGAATGGAAAAGCCCTGAGCGTTTGCGCCTTGCTTATTATCCAAAGCAAAGCCACCGGAGGAGTGCTGCATATTACCGGCAGTGGTACGACTCACCGATGCAAGGTTTTGCGAAAGTTGTTCGTACATCATATCGGCAAGACCAATACCGCCGCCTTCCGACATTTTTTTGGAAAGCTCTTGATCGTACATGCTTTGCCAAAACTTTTCTTCACGCCCCACCAAGGGATTCTCTTGCGGAAGAGTAGCACGCATTTGTTGCCACATTTTTTGAATAAAGATGGATTCGAAACCTTCGCACTGCTCACGTAATTTCTTGGCTTTTTCGGCATCGGAAAGTCCGCTTTGCCCCAGCGCTTTAATTTCATTTTGGACAAGTTCCACTTTTTGTTTTTGCAAATTGGAGGTGGCATTGCCCACCGAATGCGTTAAGGGAATATTTGACATATTAGATTACCTCCAAGGTAGCATGAAGCGCACCGGACACTTGCAGAGTACGCAAAATAGATATGAGGTCACGAGGTGTGGCACCAATGGCATTGAGCCCGTCCACCAATTCCTGCAAGGTAGCGCCTTCCACCATCATTAAGTGACGATTTTCTTCTCGTACATTGACTTCAGTTTCCGGACTAACCACGGTTTGCCCTTGTGAAAATGGTCCCGGCTGTGAAACTTGCTCCGCTTCTTGAACGGTGATTTGCAAATTACCGTGCGCTACTGCCGCTTGTGAAATGCGTACATTTCGCCCCAAGACCACAGTACCGGTTTTTTCATCCACCACCACTTTCGCAGGACCATCGGGAGAAACTTCTATATTTTCAATGGAAGCCATTAAGGGTACCAAATTACCTTGATATTGCCCGGGTACATTGATTTGCACCGTGGAAGCATCAAGAGCTTTGGCAAATTTTCCGCCCATGGCTCTGTTCACACGCTCGGAAATATTTTGGCTGGTGGTAAAATCTGCATTGCGCAACGAAAGAGTAAGATTGCTTTGATCATTAAACTGGAAGGGAATGGCACGTTCCACTATACCGCCGCCGGGAATCAAGCCCACGGTGGTAATATTTTTTTGCGTGGTGGCAGCCGCACCGCCGGCAGTAAAACCACCCACGGTAAGGGAGCCTTGCGCCAACATATAAATTTTACCGTCAACGCCCTTGAGAGCAGTTTGCAAAAGCACACCGCCAAGTAAGGAAGTAGCATCTCCCACTGAAGAAAGGGTTACATCAAGACGTGATCCGGGTTTGGCAGAAACGGGCATACGTGCCGTGACCATAACAGATGCCACATTTTTGACTTTCAGTTTGGCAGGATCTACGCCAATGCCCATTTTATCCATCATATTGGCAATGGAAGCGGTGGTAAAGGTAGAACCTGTTTTATCTCCGGTACCTGCAAGTCCTACCACCAAACCGTAACCGATGAGCTGATTGTCTCGTTGACCGGAGAAAGTGGCGATATCCTTGATACGAACGGCATGAGCCGGTAAGATAAGAAATAAAATGAGCGCTGCAATTAACAAAAAATGTACGTGCAAACGCAAGACATACTTGAGTAAAAAATGGGGAGTCAAAAACATGGCAAATCTCCTGTCGGGTAGTTCCCGTACCGGGTATTTGCACAAATTATGCCAATTTCATTTTTTTATATATTAATAAGGTTTTATGTTTTAAATGGTCAATAAATTGTATAAATGCATTGAGTTATACCGCAAAGTGGTCAAAGCCTGCTCTTGGCATTTGTTTACCGTTCAGCTCAATGACGCCGGCATCACTGACGCTTCCTATGCTTCGTATGTGAGGTATGGCAGCATGTAAAATAGGTAATAATTTTGGCATACACGCACCAAATAAAGCATAGTCTTCACCTCCAAGGTAGGCTTCCTCGGCAGCGCACAAACCTTTTTGCTTGGCATGACGTATAACTTCAGGGTGTAATAATGCTTCCGGTAAAACGATATGTGCGCCCAAGATATTTTCTTTTTCCATGCCTAAAAGCCTTTGCAGATCCCTTGCCAAACCGTCGGAAACATCCATAAGAACAGGAGGACGCGCATTATTTGCGGCTCGAGATAAAATCAAACCTGCATCCACTTGCGGCTGCGGTCTTAAATGGGCAGCGCAAGCAACCGGCCATTCATTTTGCGCTTCTCTGCCATATTTTTCCAACTTTTCAAGTCCAATTCGGGCGAGTCCTATATTACCCACCAAAAAAAGCACATCACCCGGCATGGCACCGCCACGGGTTAAATACATGTTGTTATTTTCCTGCAATTGTTTTTGCTGACCTGTTTCACCCCAAATGCTAATGCAAATATGAATTTTTTCAGCTTTTGAAATGTCGCCGCCGGAAAGTACCATATTGTGCTTTGCTGCAAGCTGCCCCATTCCATGGAAAAATGCTTCCAGCCAAGCAGTGTCAGTGTGCTGTGGAATGGCAAGACCAAGGCTAAAGCCGGTGGGACGTACTCCCATGGCCGCAATATCAGAAATATTCACCGCCAAGGACTTATAGCCAATGTCTCCCGGTGTGAAATAGGAGGAGCGAAAATGTACATCTTCAATAAAGAGATCCGTACTTATACAAAGGGAACCTTGGGAACGAATAACGGCGCAATCATCGCCACGCCCCAAAAGGAGTGAAGGGTGATTTTCGGGAAAATGCTTGGCAAGTAAGTCTAAAATGTGAGCTTCGGAAAGTGCTTTCATCGGCTTACCTCAATTTTAATTGGAATTATTTTTCTGGCAGTAAAAAATCCTGCAAAATGGTTTTGATGCCAAATCCTTCAAAGTTTACTTGATATTTATCGGGCGCAATGAATTTAATCATTTTTCCTCGTCCAAAAATTTTATGCTGACAATAACCCAGCGGCAATGCCGCATTGCGGTCTTGTTGCGCTGATTGCGTTTCATTTAAAGTGTTTGAGTTTAACAATTTACTACCGGAAGGAGGGAGAAGGCGTATGGGAGCTTTCAAGCTTGATTGTTGATGAGAGCTTGCGCCATTGCGTTCTTGCCTCTTATGTTTTCTGCCATCATAGCTTTCATACCATTCTTCGCACATACCATTTGGCAGCTCACGAACAAAGGGACTGGGATTGGTGGGCATGGAACCACGCCCTTTCATATAGACAGAGCTTGGGGCATACAGTTCAAGACAATGTCTTGCACGAGTACACGCCACGTACATAAGGCGGCGTTCTTCTTCAAAGCTTTCGGCATCGGCAAGGGCATGACGAGAAGGAAAGCGATCTTCCACAAGGTCAATGACAAGTACGCAATTCCACTCAAGCCCCTTGGCAGAGTGAATGGTAGAAAGCGAAATATGGCTTTCGCCATGTTCATTATCTTCCGTACTCTCTAAGACAAGATCGGTAATGAATAAATCTAAGTCTTTGTATGTGGAAGCCATGCGCTGAATTTCTTCAAGACCTTGTAAACGGCGTGGCCAATCGTCGGGATATTGCTGCTCAAGGCGCGGGGTATAATGCACCACAATAGCCTCCATGACGGACATGGTACCCAGCTTTTGCACTCGTATGCCATCAAGAAAAAGCATATCTGCCAAAAATTCCGGAAATTTGGCAAAAGCCTTTTGCGTTGCGGCAGCATCTTCACGTATGGCCACGGAATACAGTTTTTGTACGGTTTTTTTACCGATACCTTTATGTAAGGTGGCTATGCGCTCAAAAGCCGTAAAGTCAAAGGGATTGATAACAAGACGAGCATAAGCCAAAACATCCTTGATATGTGAAGCTTCTGAAAACCTTATACCGCCATATTTTTTGAATAAAATACCTTCCCTTTGTAATGCGGCTTCAAGGTTGTAAGAGTGAAAGCCGGATCTGAAAAGCACAGCAATTTCATGGGGTAAATATTCGTCCAGCAATTCTCTGATGCGCTTAATCACCATATCTGCTTGGCTTTTATCGCTGGCAGGTTGAATGTATTGTACGGACTTTCCACCTTCTTTGGTGGTAAAAAGTTTTTTGTCATAGGAATTGGTGGCAAAACGCAAAAGATTGTTGGCCACATCCAAGATATTTTGCGTGGAGCGGTAATTTTCTTCAAGGCGAATTATTTGAGTACCGGAAAAATGCTTGGGAAAATCCAAGATATTATGCACGTTTGCACCACGAAAAGCATAAATGGATTGCGCATCGTCACCAACGGCCATGACATTGCCAAGTCCGCCATGCTCTTTTGCGCCTAAAAATCGTACAATGCGTGCTTGCACAAGATTTGTATCTTGGTATTCATCCACCATAATATAAGGGTAATTTTCTCGTAAATATTGTACTTCCGGTCTGTTTTCTTGTAAAAGTCTTTCCAATTCAAAGAGCAAGTCATCGTAATCAAGCAGACCATGGCTTTGTCTATAATTTTGATAAGCTCCTTGAATTTGCATAAGCGCTTCGGCATAAGGCAATAAATGCGTGGCTTCACGGCGCAAAACTTCTTCAATGCTTATTTCTTTATTGCGAGCTTTACTGAGTATGCCCACAATATTTTGACTTTTTGGAAAAGATCTGTCTT
Organism: uncultured Desulfovibrionaceae bacterium; assembly: GCA_964369825.1. Lineage (GTDB taxonomy): Bacteria > Desulfobacterota > Desulfovibrionia > Desulfovibrionales > Desulfovibrionaceae > CAYJAD01. The sequence goes on from CAYJHV010000020.1 coordinate 11,446, forward strand.
TTTTGCCAAGACTCAACCCATCCTTGCAATGACGAATGGCGGCGGCAATGTCAGCACTGTCCATGATAGAAAAATTACGGCCTTCAAGCCAAGAAGGTTTGTATTTTCGCAAAACCCCATAGGCAAAACCATGAAAAGTACCGCCTTGTACGCCCATAAGCCCTTGCTGCAATAATTGCGAGGCTCTTGAAAGCATTTCTTGCGCTGCCTTACGGGTAAATGTCAATAATAACATATTGGAAGGCATGACACCTTGTTCAAAAAGCCACGCTAAACGGTAAACAATGGTACGAGTTTTTCCGGAACCTGCACCGGCAATAACAAGGGTAGCTCCGTCTGGAGCTGTGGCGGCGGCATATTGCGCACTATTTAAGCTTGCTTTATAATCTATCATGAAAGCATAATATAGCTTGTGCGCAATGAAAGCAAGATTTTTGATGGGCACTTTCAGGGCTGACGTCACGCGATTCTAATTTGCCTTGGAGAACTCGTGAGATTAGTTCCTTGCTTTATTCAAAAGTAATGATATTTTTTTGTGGGGGTCTGG
>CAYJHV010000021.1:0-1396 GCA_964369825.1 uncultured Desulfovibrionaceae bacterium
CGAAAATCAAGAATAGGCGGAGCTTTGCTTCGCCGTTAAGTGATTGATTTTCGTTCCTTTACCTCTGCACACACTTTGTTTGTGCGTAGATACAAAATCATATTTTGTACATAGAACTATATAAGAAAATAATTGTGCAGAGGTCATGTTTTAATTAGTCGTCACTGAAAAACTGTTTAATTTAAAATTGTTATTATGTTTTTCAGTGACGACTAAATTATTAAAAAAGTGAACATACTCTCAGAGGTGGATATCGTACTGCAAATTATGAATTTAAGTTTTATTTAAAAATACAGATTTATATTTAATCATTGTTTCCACAATAACTTTTAGCGGTCATTATTTTAAAATTTGTATTATTTTCTTCCCAAATAATGCGTATTGCGCCAAATTGTGCAGTATTTTTAAGAGGTATATTTGTTTTTTGTAATGCCATACGCACCGATTTGTGTGGATGCCCAAAGCTATTTTGTCGCCCCGCACTTACCAAGGCAAGTTTTGGAGCCACAAGTGCATAAAATTCCAGTAAAAGAGCATCTTTAGCCCCATGATGCGGCAGTATCAAGATTTCTGCTTGCAATTCTTTTTTGGAAAATATGAGGTCTTGCAAGGCTTCTTTTTCTGCATCTGCGCACAGCAATATTAAACCTTTGCGCTGTTTTTTATCATGCCGATTTTCTTGCACAAGACGCATAATCAACGAAGAATTATTATCTTCTTTATACGTGGCATTTGGTTGCGGGGAAAGCACTTCCAGCAAATACGTAAAATCTCCATGTGTAGAGCTTGGAAGTGGTATTTTCATACCGGCATACAGCACTGAATTTTTGGGAAGCAGCTTTTGTTTGACATACTTATCCCAAAGCTCTTGATCATATGCAGAAAATACTGTTCCATTGTGGTAAAAATGCTCTATGTCCATATGCGGCAAAATGTACATAAGCCCTCGTAAATGATCTAAATCAGGATGCGTATTAATTGCTGCCCAAAGATGCGGTACTTTATTGTATACAATGCTTGGCAAAATGATGTCTGTTCCGGGGTCAAATCGCTTGGATCGGCTCCCACCTCCATCAATCAATATGCTATGCCCACCGGGTAATCGTATATGCACAGCCTGACCTTGACCAACGTCTAAAAGTGTCACTTCAAGCTTATTGTGCCAATATTCAGCATAACGTAAAAGAGGACCGATACACAAAAGACAAGCACCCAAAATACAAAGCCTACGTACATGAGGAGGAATATTTGACTTTCCGTCTTTTATTTCTTGCCGGGAAATACGTTTTACCAATATGCCCATGGCAAGACAAAGAGGAATCCATGCCAAAACGCCGGCAAAGTGTGGACGGACAAGTGCCGGAAATAATAAAAGTTGTGCGTCTTGCATCCATTG
>CAYJHV010000021.1:1496-11892 GCA_964369825.1 uncultured Desulfovibrionaceae bacterium
GTATTTCTTTAGATTTTTGCCACATATCAATACTTTTAATCCAAGGTAACATGAGGCAGATGCTGCCAACGCAAAGCACGGAAAGTTGTAAACCCACATTATAAAAAGACATGGGATGATAAATGGTTATACATAAGGTTGCATATAAAAGAATGTGCTCAAGGTTGAACACTTTTTGCCTGAAGAAAAAGAATAAAGCCACAAAGAGCATAATGCTTGCTCGTATCAGAGAAATGGGCGCATTCCCAAGCCATAGATAAAGGAAAGCAAGAGGAAAGGAAAGTATTCCCACAAGTTTTGGACTTGGCAAGTACAAAAAAATATGTGGTCGTAAAAAGCGTATACAAAACACAATAAAAAATGCATAGTAAATTATAAAAGTAAGGTGTTGACCCGAAAGCGCCAAGGAATGATACAATGAGGCACCTTGCATTTTTTCCAAGGTACCTTGATTTAAGGCATATCGCTCATAAAGTAACAAAGCAGGTAAAAAAGCAAGGGCTTGTATTTTTTGCTTATAATCATCACTTTGAGTAAAGTTCATACTAGCTTGGGTGAGTGCTGCCGCAAACTTTATGCGCACATATTCTCGCATGGAAGCAAGTTTTGAACTTTCTCCAAAAAATTCTGGCTCTCCCATATTATTTTGCGTCCAAATACGCCAAAAAACATTTTGCGATTGCCAATAACTACCTATATCGCTGCCATAAAAATTTAAAAAGCCGTCTGTACTGCGAATTCGTGCAGTAATTCGTACGTTTTGCCCCACTAAAGGACGATGTAGATCTAAAAACCCTTCATCACTCTGTTTTTTTTGATCCCACGTCCATACAAGATAACCGGGAAGAGTATGTGTTTGCGCTTTATTGAGTGCATGAACATCTTGCAGAATAACACGTAATCTTTTGTCGGCTAAACTTTGTACAAAACGAACTTTACCTTCAATGCGAATGGGAATGGGGTAATTGTCGCCACGTACAGTCCAAGCCGGAAATGAAAGCTTGTCGGGAGGCTTGGGCATACTTATTTTTATGGCAAAAAATCCGCAGCAAAATAAAGTTACGGCTACAAAAAGTGCAAGCACTCTCCATAAACGTCGATCAATAAAAATAAAAATGAGGGTGAGGGCAAAACCTGCAAGGGGATATTTGGCAGCAAGCAAGCCACAGAACCAAAAAAGGCTCAACGATTGCCAAAAAAGAAGCGGCTGAAGTGGAAAATAATCTCTTTCCAATGATATCGACCTCTTGCTTGGTGCTGTGTATAATAAAAATCATGGGGAAAACCTCAGAAAAGGCTTTCCCCACAAAGAGTTTAGACAATACAATTTAAGTGTTAGGGCATTGTTGCTTTGGACGTGGATACAGTATAAATCTCATGCGGGTCAAGAATAAGGATAACCGATCCATCTCCCATAATAGTAGCACCTGAAATACCTTTCAAATCTCCCAAATAAGATCCAAGGGGCTTGATAACTACTTCTTGGCGTTCAAGTAAGCTGTCCACAACTATACCAAGCCTGCGTCCATTGTCATGTATAACCACCACAGAAAGCATATCAGGCTCTTCTTCAGGCTGCGGAAGATTCAATATTTCCGCAAGTTCAATTATACCAAGCACCTCACCACGTAAGGTCAGAGCTTTACGTCCATTGATATCCGTCAGTAAATCTGCATCAATTTTTGTGGTTTCTGAAACAGAATCTAGCGGAATAGCATACATTTCATCGGCCACAGTAACCATTAATGCGTCAATAATGGCAAGGGTAAGCGGTAAGAGCAAGGTAAAGCGAGTTCCTTTACCTATATCAGAAGTAATGTTTACGCTGCCTTTGAGATTTTTAATATTGGTACGTACAACGTCCATACCCACACCACGACCAGAAATATCGGTAATAACTTCGGCGGAAGAAAATCCCGGCGCAAAGATAAGTTCCAAAGCTTCACGATCGTCCAATTGCTTTGCGTCCTCGGGAGTGATGATTTCCTTGCGTATGGCAACTTCACGCATTTTATCCGGGTCAATACCTTTTCCGTCATCTTCAATTTCAATGGCCACGGAATTTCCTTTATGGAAAGCACGTAAGACCACTTTACCCTTGGGTGGCTTGCCTTTAGCAATACGTTCATCAGCCGATTCAATGCCATGGTCAACAGAGTTACGAATAAGGTGCACGAGGGGGTCGCCAATGACTTCCACAACACTCTTATCAAGTTCTGTTTCTTCACCTTCAAGTACCAAGTCCACTTCTTTGCCGCTTTTACGTGATAAATCACGTACCAAACGTGGGAAGCGAGAAAATACCGAAGCCACAGGAACCATGCGCACTTTCATAATGGTATCTTGCAAATCGTCAGAGATACGCGCCATGGCATAGGTTGTCTCAGAAAGGCTCTGAGCCACTTGAGAAATATCGGCATCAGAATGCGCTTCTTCAAGGTGACGCGCAATGAGCGTATAACGATTTCGGTTAATAATCAGCTCGCCGATGAGGTTCATAAGATGATCAAGCTTCTCATGGTCCACACGAATGGTTGAGGATGCAGGCTTAGGTGCATCGGCAGCCGGAGCTTTTGCCGCAGCAGCCGGAGCTTTTGCCGCAGCAGCCGGAGCTTTTGCCGCAGCAGCCGGAGCGGCGGGCGCTGTCGAAGCAGCAGGAGCAGCAGGTTTTGCAGGAGCAACTTCAGCCTTGGGCTCAACTTTGTCAACTTCCGCTTTAGCTTCTTCCACTTTTGTTTCCGCAGGAACAACAGCCGGCTTTGCTTCTTCTTTCGGAGCTTCGGCAACAACTGCGGTTTCACTTTCCGCAGTGCCTTGAGGTGCAATTTTTTCCACCTCTTTATTAACCATGTCTTTAAGGATATCAATTTCTTGCGCAAGCATATCCAAGAGCAGTGAAAAATCCATATCGGAGTTGCGAGCAGAATCCACAATGCCTGCCGTACGTTCACTGTACACTTTAATATCAGGTAGATCCACAAAAGATGCTGCATTTTTAACGGCTATAAGGCAGCGGTAAATGGCATCTTTTGAAGGCATATGCTCACTGTCATTTTGCAAAGTTTCCATGCAAGAACGGATAATTTCAAATTGTTGGATGACAGTGTTTTTGAACATATTCATATCATCGTCATCGGCTCCCATGGCAATAACTTCCGGAGGTGTGACGGAGACTTCGCCTTTTTCCTGTGAGGAATCTTTTGAGCTTGCGTTTTGGTCGTCATCAGAATCATCGGAATCAACGGCATCGGCAGATACTTCTTCGTACATACTTGGTGGCAACATGACAGGACCACCTGCCAAGGCTACTTGCAGTTGATGTAAAACCTGACTTGTGTCCGGCGGACGAACCGTTCCCTTGGTAGGGTCAATGGCTTGCACAAGTATCTCTATAATATCAACAACAAAAAGTAATAAATCCACCAGTTCATGACTTGGTTTTACTTTACCACGACGCATATTGTTGAGTACGGTTTCAGCCTCATGGGTTAATTGATTGATATGTTCATAACCGATGATGCCACTGTTACCCTTAAGATTGTGGAAAAAGCGGAATAAGTCGTTGATAAGTTCTTCTTGCCCTTCACCGTCGTGTTCAAGACTCAAAAGACCATCGTTGAGGTTTGCCACAATTTCTTGTGATTCGTCAATAAAGTCTTTTAAATGTCCTTCACCGAAAGCTGTCAATTTGTATTCGGGAACGGCTGAAAAAGCCGCAAGCCATTGTTTAGGACTTTTGTCGCTTTTCTTAAGCACTTTTTTGGGGGCATCTGCTGATCCTTCTGTACCTTTGCTTTGTTCTGCAACAGATCCTTCAACTTGCGGCGATGATTCGGTTGCCACTGCTTCATCGGCAACACTTTCCGTTGCTACATGTTGAACTTCTTCGCTGGCTTCAGCCACAGCCACAGAAGCTGCACTTTCAGCAGGCATTTCTCCCTTGTTGTCCATGAGCGTATCTATTTCGGAAATCAAATCCTCAATGGGCACACCCTCATCGGTACTGCTACTTTCAAGAACGTCAAGCATTTGGCGCAAAGCATCAGTTGACGCAAGAATTATATCCATAATTCCCGAGGTCAGTGCCATTTTTGCATGGCGAACGGCATCAAGAATGTTTTCGCACCTATGAGCTAATTGGTTTATTCTGTTCAAGCCAAGAAAGCCCGATGCACCCTTAAGAGAATGCATAGGGCGAAATATCTCGTTGATCAGATCAAGATCATCCGGGCTTTTTTCCAGCACCAGTAAATTCGGTTCGATAGTTTCAAGATGTTCGCGAGCTTCAATAATAAAGTCCGAAAATATCTCAGCATCCATAAAATCTTGACTCATAACACACCCTTGCTGCTAAAATTATAGTGATAAAACAGTTTACTTTTTTCACTGTAATTTGTCTTATCGGCTATCCGAGCAACATCTTTATGTTTCGAACCATTTTTTCTGGTTGTGCCGGTTTTATCATGTATAAATTAGCACCAAAGCTCATTCCTTTTTGTATATCCTTTTCTTGTCCCTCGGTGGAAAGCACAATAATGGGAGTATCTTTGTATGCTTCTTGTTCACGCAAAGTTTTAATAAAAGTAAAACCATCCATGCGTGGCATATTGATATCCGAGATAATTAAATCTACTTTTGCACCATTATAGAGCTGCTCAAGCCCATCAAGACCGTCCTCAGCAGTGGTAACCTTAAAGCCCTCAGCTTTCATAACAAAGGCGAGAAGGTTACGGATGGTTTTTGAATCGTCTACTACCATAATGTGTTTACTCATAATGAACCTCTAACTTAAAGTACATGATTTATAATTTTATCAATGGAAACAATACCGAATATTTTTTGTTCATGCTCAATTATGCCACATATACACTCTATGTGAGCACCAATTTCTGATTCAACATTCCAAGAAATATGTTTTTGATCTACAAAAAACATATCGTCTATGCGGTCAACAATCATACCAAATTGTATGCCTTTACGTTGACAAATTATTATTAAATTTCCATCCGTAAAAGTTGTATTTGCTTTTGAGCAAATAATTTTTTCCAATATTAATACAGGGGTAACTCTGCCCCTCAAATTTATAATGCCTGCAATATAATCAGGTGTCATGGGCAAGCGAATTATGGGTGTATAACGAATTGCCTCAGTGACAGCCTCAATGGGAATAGTAAATGTGTTATTTTGTACCTTAAAAAATATAATTTGCAAACTTGGCAAATGTTTTAACTCTTCTTCAAGGGGAGGAATTGTTGGTATATGCGCACTTAGGTCATGCTCAACACCTGAAAGGTCAAGCCCCATGGACTTAGCCCCTTCAACTCCGACATATTTTTGTAAAAAAGCCTGTTCTGCCGCAGTAAAATTACTTCCTTGCACTATACCATCTGCCTCACCTTGCGAAGGCAAATTAAAATCTTGTTCTTCAAAATATTGTTCAGGTGTTTTTACCATAATTGCAAAACCTCGTCACTTAAAGCATCGTAAGCTAATGCACCACGAGAGTCAGGCGCAATATGATAAATACTTGTCCCAAGGGCGCTGGCTTCACGAAAACGAGTATCCACCCCAATAACTGTTTTAAACATAGCCGTATCCATTTTATTACGCATAAGCTCAAGCACCTTGGTACAAGCTCTTGCTCTTTTATCATACATAGTAGGCAATGCTTTGTAACGTATAGGTTTTGGCAAAACCTTGTTTAAGGTGCGTAAGGTATCAAACAAAAGTTTAAGCCCATGCAAAGCCAGAAAATCTGTCTGTATGGGTATAATAAGCAAATTTGATGCCACAAGTGCATTCACCAAAATAATTCCAACATGCGGCGGACAATCTAAGAGGATAAAGTCAAAATCAGAGCGAACACAGTTGAGCGTTTCAGCCAAAACCATGCCCTTGCCTTTACGTTCTTGGAAATCTAATTCAAGTTCCGAGAGGCGAATACTACCGGCCGCAAAATATATTCCGTCATCACCCACAGGCTTTATAAGTTTTTGCCAAATACTTGCCCAATGAGCCGCATCGGCAAGCAAAAGATCGTGTAAGGTGACATCCTGGTCTTCAGGATATAATTTCATATGCAAAGAAGCACATGCATGAGGATCCAAATCAAGGATAAGTATTTTCTTTCCTTTTTTTGCAAGTGCGGTACCCAATGTTAACGTGGTGGTAGTTTTTCCAACGCCACCTTTTTGATTGGCAACGGCCAAGACTTTTCCTTGTTTTTTAGCTTCCATCTTGGCATTCCCATGTATTTTTTACACTTTTTTACGATAAACAATTATACCTGTATAATGCTCCGGTGTAAAAGCGCGACTAATATTATGTAATGATTCCGAGTGCCCTATGGACAATGTTCCTCCCGGTAGGAGATTATCATAAAACGCATTTATCACCCGCTTTTTCATGTCATTGTCAAAATAAATAATGACATTTCGACAAAAAACGGCATGAGATTTTTCCACACGGGAAAGTTGAATTTTATCATTAAGATTAATTTGCCCAAAACTTACAAGTCGTTTTACGTTGGGATTTACCGTAAAAACTTTTTCCCTTTCCGTAAAGTATTTTGAAACAATATCCTTTGGCGTTGTGCGCAAGCTATATTCTGAGTATTTTCCTTGCCTTGCCGCATTGAGAACGGCTTCAGAAAGGTCGTTGGCAGTAATCTTAATATCCCAACTGGAAATTTCTGTTTTTAACAATTCATGTAGTATAATTGCAATGGTATAAGGCTCTTCACCCGTGGAGCAACCGGCAGACCAAATACGTAAACGTTTTTTACCAAGCTTACGACATTCATCAATGGTTTGCTTAATGATGGTATTTTGAAATACCTTCAATTGCGGCGGATTTCTGAAAAAACTTGTTTCGTTGGTGGTAACAACTTCAAAAAGTCTGTTCAGTTCTGCTTTTTTGCTGGCATCAAAGCGTAAAAAATTGTAATACTCGGAATAAGATTTGAGTTTTAATTCTTTAATACGATTACTTAAACGATTTTCCACAAGATATTTACGATTTTCAGCGATGAAAATACCACATTGTTGATATATAAAATCTCGCAATTGAATAAATTCTTCGTCTGATATTTTGAGCTCTTGCTTAAAAGGTGACGTGGGACGCTTGAATAATGACGACATATGTTAGCCCGCCTTAATTTTTGTGATAGCTTCTGTAGCTGCCTGTTGAATTTCCACAATGTCACTTCGCATCATATCTATGAGCGCCTTAAAAGCCGTTTCTCCACCAATCTTTGCTAATATTTCAATGGTTTTTATGGTTATCATGGGTGAGGCATTTCTTGAATGTGCAATCAAAGTAACAACTAAATCTTCGCCAAGACTAAGCTCACTCAAAGCCTCCATGGCACGAATGCAAACCCATTCATTATTATCGTTGAGCGCACTCAAAAGATGTGGAATAACATCAGGATCATTGGATGCGCCAAGCACATCTATGACAGAAGTACGCACTTCCGGCGATTCGTCGTTAAGCCTTGCAAGTAAAGTATCAAAGTGTTCGCGCAAGCTCACATTTGGCTGTGCAAAAGCTTCCACTGCCAATTGACGTACAGCTGCGCTTTCATCATCAAGGGCACGTTTTATGGCAGAGAAATTGTCATTGAGTCCAAAGGCACCAAGGGCATAAACTGCCATCATGCGCTGTTCTTCGTCGCCTTCATTGAGCCACTGCAAAAAATGCTCCGCAAGTGCAGGCGTATGCAGATTTATACAAGCCTCAAGGGCAACTTCCTTCACATCTGTATAAGAATGCTCAAGATATTTAAAGATTTCTTCTTCTGCTTTTTCATAGCAAAGTTTTATACCAAGACAAGCTATGGCACTTTTAATCACATCTTCATCAATATTTTTTTCTAAAAGTTCAAGCATGAAACCGGCATCTTTCTCTTCACTGTGCTCTGCCAAATATTGTGCTGCCATACGTTGACTGTCACGATCCAAATCATAGAAAATTTCTTGTAACTTTCCTACGCATTGTCCATTTTGCATGAGTAAAGCTGCCGAAATGGCAAGACCAACCACAATGGTATTTGAAGGATCAAGAAAAGAAAGAAAAGCTTCGTTGCAACCAATGGCGGCAAGTGCCTGCAAAGCAGCTTGATAAACGTCACTGTCTGTATTGCGACGATATTTTTCCAAAAGAGCCATAATGGCTTTTGATGCGTTAACATCTCCCACCACAGAAAGCCCCGTAAGAGCTATTTGCAAAACATCTTCATCTTCATCAGTGAGGGCTTCTTCCAAATAAGACCGGAATTTTACTTGCTCTTTTTCAGAAATAAGACAAAGAGAATCGGCTCCCAGAATTTGTACTATGGCCTTTACGGTTTTATGGCGCAAAACCTCAGGTGCCTTTTCAATAAATTTAAGCAATAATGGAACAGCTTTAATATTTCTCAGTTCGCCAAGAGCGTCAATAATAACCGATGCTACCAAGGGGGAGCAAGTGTTGAGCGACTGTACCAAGGTGTTAATGGTACTGTCCGCACGGATTTTTGTGAGCGCCTCCACCACAGAAAATTGCACCCACTCTTCATCTTGCATGGCTTGATGCAAAGCAGAGGCAGCTTCAGGAAAGGCGAGAGTGCCAAGACTCATTGCCGCTTGATAACGAACATTTACTTCAGGGTCTTTTAGGAGAGCTTCACATAAAGGCTGCACCGAAAGTTTGCTCTTGGTATGCCCCATAATATCAGCCATAAATATACGCAAATCCGAATCTTGACTGCGTAAAAGCGGTTGTAAAGCACTCACATCATCACTGCCGATTTCGCGCAAAATATCCATGGAAACATTACGTAGAGAAGAATCATCACTTTGCAAAAGCGGCAACATCATCTGGATGGTTTTTGACCCACGAAGTTTGCGTAAAGCATATTCGGCAGCTTCTTGTACTCCCACATTGCGGCTTTGAATATGCTTACTTAAGAGAGGAATAGCATCACTTAGCCCCTCATCTCCCGCAGTAAAAGCAGCACTTCTGATAATGGCATCATCAGTGCTTTGCAAATCTTCTAAAATTTTAGCAGTGTTTTGTTTTATGTCCATTAAAATGACCCCTTTTGGGTATTAGCCTTTAACGGCTGTGATTAAGGCGTTGGCAATGCTGCCGATTTCTAGGGTGTGATCAGAAAGATTAGCGTCTACAATGGCTTTTGGCATACCGTAAACGACACAAGATGCTTCGTTCTGAGCCATAATATAGCCACCTTTTTGTTTCAAAGCTCGAATACCCTCAAGCCCGTCGCTGCCCATTCCTGTCAAAATAAGACCTATGGAACGACGAGGCATACATTCAGCCACAGAATGCATAAGCTCCGTTGCCGAGGGTTTATACAGGGCATCACGAGGCTCGTCAGTTACCGTAAGTTCCGGTAAAGGTCCCTTCATGCGCAAGCGTAAATGCTTGCCTCCGGGACAAATATAGGCATGTCCATTTTTAGGTCTTTCCCCGTGCACAGCCTCAGATACTGAAATTTTACTTGTGCTGTCAAGTCGTTTAGCAAAAGGACCGGTAAAAGCAGCCGGCATATGCTGAGCAATGAGTATAATAGCAGGAAAATTTTCCGGTAAAGCGGACAATAATTTTTGTACAGCAGGAGGTCCGCCTGTGGAAACACCAATGGCAACAATATCACGCACCCCTTTGCACGGAGTAAATACAGCTGCCTTTGCAGCACCTCCCGAAGCATTGCCAAGAGCACCGGACGTACTTGATGTTGCCGCAGTCTTCTTCATACCAAAGCGCAGTTGCAAAAGAGCTTTTTTACGAGCAAGCAATTTTATCTTTCTTGTTAAATCCGGAGCAAACATTTCCTCGGTGCTTTTGGATTTGGGGAGAAAATCAAGAGCTCCGGCTTCCAAAGCCTTCAAGGTCGTTTCTGCACCTTCCTCAGTAAGTGAGCTGACCATAATGGTGGGCGTGGGTTTAAACTTCATAATCTCTCTCAAAGCAGTCAGCCCGTCCATACGTGGCATTTCCACATCAAGGGTAATGACATCAGGGTCAAGAGTTTTAAGCTTTTCAAGAGCATCTAAACCGTTATTGGCCATACCGATAACTTCAATGTCTTTATCCGTATCAAGTATATGCTTTAAGGCTTTACGCATAAAGAGTGAATCGTCGACGATGAGAACCTTTACCACTGTATGCTCCCTTTAGTAATTCGAAAATTATGAAAATACCGATTAATTGTCTTTTTGCCATACCAACTACGTCAAAGACCTTTTCAGATCTAAGTGATATGACCATGAGCTCAGCAAAACGACCTTCTTAACTCGAAAGCAACGCTCCTTTTAATCAGCCTTTCTTTGAAAAATGTCAGATGTGACCTACACAAAAACACATACTCCCTAAGCATTAACCCAGACTCGCT
>CAYJHV010000022.1:0-11833 GCA_964369825.1 uncultured Desulfovibrionaceae bacterium
AAAGAACCCTTTATTCACAAAAGGTTTCCCTCTGGAGAATTCTGAAATTGTCAAATAACAAGACGTGCTTTAAGTTCGCTGAATAAAGCCTCACGTAAGGGCGTTGAGCCGCTTTCTTTACGTTCAATACAGTAAAACTTGCGGTCAAAACGCATATTAGTTACAGGAACTACAAATAAAACCTCATCTTGCAATTCACGGCGTACCACATGCGGTGATAAACACGAAAGTGTACCTTTATTGTGTAAAACCTGTTTTATGGCATCGGTATGTGCAAGTTCTAAAGTTTCTTTTGGACGTAAGCCGCTTGGATTTAAGTGGCGCAAAAAAGTTTCTCGAGTACCGGAGCCAACTTCACGCAAAAGCCAAAAATATTCCATCAATTCTTCAATGCTGTGCGCCTTGCTGGCAAGTTCTTTGTCGGAGGTAATCACCACTAAATCTTCGCTGCCAATGGGTAAAATTTTTAAATTTACCGTATCCACATCGCCTTCCACAAAGCCCATATCCAAATGACCGGACTCTACTTGTTGCACAATTTCGCTTGTATTACCGGAAACATAATCAAGTTCCACATGGGGAAAGTGCATTTTCATATCAAAGAGAACTTGTGGAATAACCCAATTGGCCAAGGTTACCGACGCTCCCACATATAATTTACCAAAAAGCTCTTCGCTGGAAAGTAGCGACAAAACATTTGTTAATTGATGATAAATGGGCGAAAGACGTTTTTCCAGTAAACGTCCCTTTTCATTGATGCGAATACCACGTCCCACCCTGTCAAAAAGGTCTACGCCAATTTCTGCTTCAAATTCACGCAAAGCATTGGAAATAGCTGCTTGTGAGACAAACATATGCTGTGCCACATCTCGCATATTAGGGGTACGCGCAAGAGCTAAAAAAACTTCCATATAGCGTAGAGTCATATTTGTTTCTCCTTCAATGATAGGAATAATAAAATGTTAAAATCATGAAAAATTATGCGAAAGTAAAAAACTAAAGGCAGCAAGAATTAATGCACTTATGTATTACTGTCAATATTTTTTAAAAATAAAAACAGTGTAACTGAGTTCTTAATTTCTCAGTTACACTGTTTTTTGAAGTAAAACAGAGCTACTATTTTTCTTCACCGTATAAACGCACACCAATGATACCGGTAATAACAGAAGCAGCAGCGCAGATAGCGGTGATAATGATAACTTGTGTTTGTAAATCCATGATGAACCTCTTTTAAGTCGTAAAATTTTTATAATTATTTTTCGTTACCGTATAAACGTACACCAATGATTCCGGTGATAACAGAAGCAGCTGCGCAAATAGCGGTGATAATGATAACTTGTGTTTGTAAATCCATGATACTATTCCTCGAATGATTAAAAAGTTAATAATAAAAAGGTTGAAGCCAAACTATAAATTGATTTTAGCAGAGTGCTTTTCAAATTTATATAAAGTTAAAATACAATGGGCCAAAGCGTCCACGAAAAGAACATGGGAATTAAAATACTCCATAAAACTTTTTGCTGCGCTAAAACGGAACAGAGATGTAACTTCATTGTCTTCTTCCTTTGTTAAGATTTTTCATAACGTGAAAACAGAATACGTATTTCTTGAAAGTTAGCAAACGATAAAAAATTATTGTATTGACAATGAAAAATTGTTATTTTTGAGAAAAAAAGAACAAATAATGTGGAAAATGAAAATAAAACTGTGCCTAATAGTCAGTAAAGATTTAAGACTATTAAGCACAGTTATTAAAAAGTGACATCATTCTATTACATAAATGACTTGATATTTTGCTTGTAAGCTTTGTAAAATTTCTTCCCATTCATTACGATTATAAATAACAGTAATTTTAATATTTTCAGATTTAAAAACTTTACTTGGTTCAGCAAAACACGCTTGAGCTTCTTTTTGTTCAAGTCCCTTGGTGTATTCCACAAATTCATGCATGGAACCGGCAGGTGCCAATTGGTCAACAAGACCAAAATGGGCAAGACTGTTTGAAACTAAGTAGCAACCACAAAAGCAAGCATTTTCTGCAAAAGTTGTGTCTGGTAAAACAAGAGGGGGAACAGAGCTCCCCCCGTTAGTGTTAACAAGGTATGCTATGCAAATACCTTGGTGAGCATGACCAACGAGAGTCCGAGAAAAATAACCACCAAATCTTGTTGTCTGCTCTTCGAAATCTTCTTCCACATGTTGAGAAACCTCTTGTTAAACTATGATAAATGAATGCACATATTTCTATTTCAAGAAATATATGACCACAGCCAGCGCAATGGCAGCTTTGATGCCTGCCACTACAAATCCTAATGCAACACCGGATAAGCCGGCAGCCTTAATGTCTGAAAGACGTGTAGTTAAGCCAATACTTGCAAAACCTAATAAAAAGCACCAATTTCTAAAACTCTTGGCTATATCTGTTTCGGTTTGATCCAAAAATCCAAAAGTATTCAAGGTGACAACAGCTAAGAATCCTATTACAAAAATAGGGAATTTATCAACAATGACTTTAAATTTATTAATTTGTTGTACTTCATCCTTCATGCTGGCATCTTGTTTTGCTACCATCATAACGAGCATAAGCACGATGAAGGGGAGGAAAATTACCCGCCCGATATTGTAAATACCTGCCACATCTTCCGCACCGCCACCATAGGCACTGCCGGCAGCAAGCACTTGAGCCGAATTGATAATACCAACTCCGACAAAAGCACCAAATTGATTAGCGGAGAGCTCAAAGACATTACCTATAAAAGGGAAAACAAAAAGAGCTAAAAGACCGAACATAAGCACAATGGCTATGGTGTATGCCATATCTTCATTTTTGGCATGAAGTGCCGGGGCAATGGCAACTACTGCCGAAACTCCACATACGCTCATGGCAGCGGCAACGCAGGCACTGAGTACCGGCGTCATTTTCAGTTTTTTACCGAGCCACATAAGAACAATAGCGGTGGTAAATAAAAATACGCCAATAATAACGACAGCTTCAATACCTCTGGCAAAGAGACTGGTAAAGGTGTAACTACAGCCCATAACCACAATGCCTGTTTTTGTAAGTACAGTGGAAAAACGTAAACCCGGTTTAAAAATTTTTGGAACCTCAAAGACATTTGAGATTACGATTCCCAAAATAATGGCAATAATAAAATCGTTGATTTTAAGTTCTTCAATTATTGGGAACATTTTCATAAGTTGGGGATTTATCAACCATGCATTTACGGCTACAGCTGCAAAAAGTAAAATCCCCGGAATTGCCTCTAAAGTTTTTGCAAAAAAACTTTTTTCTTCTTTAACCAAATCACTCATCAAACTAATCTCCTAGGTGACAACTAATTGTAAATTTTTACATTGTCAACTGAAAATTGTTATTTTTTTTCGTATACTTAAAGTTATGTAAATAACTATGAATTGAATTAACGCTTAACAATTCTATTTTATGAGGTTTTTTTTACTTAGAGAATTATTTCACATGATTTTAAATATTTATGAGTTTACAATTTTGACTTGCTCTTGTACGTAAGAAATAAAATCAGTGGATAAAGTTATTGTTGACATACTATTGTAAAAGTTCTTAAATAACTCATACATAAAATTTTCTAATGGGATTGACGTGGTGATGAATGATGCAAAATTATAGGCAAAACAAAACGAATACTCTGAGGCAAGGTGCAGGTGCTTGTGGAAAAATAATTCATAAACGACCGGGAGATTTAAGGATTTTGCGCTCAAATATGGTGCGCAGACTTCAAGAAATGGTGGGTATTGTGGATACAGACGTGCTTTGCGCCATGAATACCGTGCATCGTCATGAATTTGTACAAGAAGTATTTCGTATGCAGGCTTATGAAGATCGTCCCTTACCCATTGGATATGGACAAACCATTTCGCAGCCGTCAACGGTGGCTAGGATGACGGAGCTTTTGCGAGTGCAAAAAGGTATGCGGGTTTTGGAAATTGGTACAGGGTCCGGTTATCAAGCTGCCATATTAGCATTTTTAGGGTGCCAAGTTTTTACCATAGAGCGCATTCCGGAACTTTTTGCAGCCACAAAAACTTTATTTGCGCATAAAGTTCCCATGAAGAACATTTATATGAAGCTTGACGATGGTACCCTTGGAATGCAGGAAGCTGCCCCTTTCGATAGAATTTTAGTCACAGCCGGCGGACCGGAAATTCCAAAACCCTTGGTAAGACAATTGGACGAGGGTGGAATTATGCTCATTCCCGTTGGAGAAAAAAAACGTGAGCAACGTCTTATGCAAATTCGTAGGGAAAATGGAAAGGTGTTAGTAAAAGATGTGGGAGCGGCTGTTTTTGTGGATCTGGTGGGCAGCCATGGTTGGTGATTAGTGGTTGGTGATTAGTGGTTAGTGATTAGTGGTTAGTGATTAGTGAATGTAGGTGCTTCGCACATATAACAATAAAGAATCAGCTGTAATATTTGATATTTTACAAACTAATTATTTTTCTCTGTGCGCAAATCGCCTACCACCACTGACCACTAATAACCAATCACTAAAAAACAACCACTAACCACTGAAAACTAATCACTAATCACTAATCACTAAAACGGGAGTATATATTATGACAGCGTGTTCTACGTGCGATGGCAAAAAAAAGGGGAGTGCAACGCAAGCTCTGCAAGATAATTTGATAACTTCTACCTTAAGTAAAATTAAGCATAAGCTTTTCATTATGAGTGGGAAAGGGGGCGTTGGTAAAAGTTCGGTTACGGTAAATACAGCCGCTGCTTTAGCCATGCGAGGCTATAAGGTAGGTATTTTGGATGTGGATATTCACGGTCCAAGTGTCCCCAATTTACTGGGATTACATGCAGACATTGGGACGGATAAAAATGGTACTTTTATGGTACCGGCTGCTTATAATGATAATCTTTGTGTAATATCCATGGATTCATTAATTAAAGAAAGGGATAATGCTATTTTGTGGCGTGGTCCCAAAAAAAATGCGGCTATCAGGCAATTCGTTGCCGATGTTTTATGGGGAGAGTTGGATTTCTTGCTCATAGACTCACCTCCCGGTACCGGCGATGAGCATATGGCAATTTTACAAACTATTCCGGATGCTTTGTGTGTTGTTGTGACTACACCGCAAGAAATTTCCTTGGCAGATGTGCGCAAAGCACTGAATTTTTTGCAACATGCCAAAGCAAATGTGCTTGGAGTGGTAGAAAATATGAGCGGGCTTTATTGTCCTCATTGCCATAAAGGTATAGATTTATTTAAAAAGGGCGGTGGCAAAGCCTTGGCAGAGCGTTATGGCTTAAAATTTTTAGGTGATATTGCTCTTGATCCTGCCACGGTGATTGCGGCAGATAATGGTGTTCCTGTGGTTTTTTTGGATAATTCTTCTGCAAAACAAGATTTTTTGGCTTTGGCTGACCAAATTATAGAAGCAACGCACAGCAGTTTGGAAGCTTTAGCTAGTATTCATGACTAAATGTCTGATATTTAAGGGTTAAATAAATTGGCAAATGAAGGTGTATATGGCTAGATTTTTTTTTCCTACTATGCTATAAAAATTAACAATATTGTTCAGAATGTCTACATTTGGTTGTTAGGCATTTTAATATTAAAATTCCCCGGCGGCTGTGTGAGCAGGCGTTCGCTGCGAAGGCATAAGTGCCAAAGCTGCCGTGTTTTAAAAACTTGAAATGTAAAATTTCAAAGTTAAATTGTTCTAAAATGGAAAATTAAGTATGCTCAACTTGGCAAATAAAATTACCCTTTTTCGCATGCTGCTGGTACCCTTGATTATTGTTTTATTGTGTTTTGAAGGAAGACTTACTTGTGCTCTTGCTTCCATAGCTTTTGCTCTTGCCTGTTTTACCGATTTCATTGACGGCTATGTGGCAAGGCGAGAAAATATGATCACCTCTTTAGGTAAGTTTTTAGATCCATTGGCTGATAAAGTTTTGGTATGTTCTGCGCTTATCATGCTGGTTGATCTTTCGCGAGTTCCCGCTTGGGTGGTTGTTGTTATGGTTTGTCGAGAACTTGTGGTTACAGGTTTGCGTGCCATAGCGCGTGATGAGGGTATTGTGCTTGCTGCCGATAATTTTGGCAAAGCGAAAACAGTGTTACAGGGGCTAGCCATTGTGCCTTTATTGTGGCACTATCCTTTTTTGGGAATGGATTTACAACCCATTGGTATGTTTTTGTTATATGCTGCTTTAGCGGTGGCAGTTTTCTCAGGTGTCAATTATGTTAGAGGCTTTATTAAAGAAAGTGTAAATTTACGCAATTAGGAAAAAGTGATGATCACATTTTGGCGTACTTGTTTTTTAACTTTTTTGGGAATAATTAATATTGTGCTTTTTTATCGCATGGTATGGGGAGGTAACGGAGTTTTAGCTTTTAATGAACTACGCAAAGATTACAATGCTTTAGAAATGCAGATAAAAGTTGTTGATGCACAGAATTTACAATTGAGTCGAGATATAAGGCTTCTTAAGTCTGATAATGCCTATGTGGAGAAAATGGTCAGACAGCGTTTGCATTATGTGCGAAAAAATGAAATATTGTATCTCTTTACGGAAAAAGAGCAAAAGCCGAAGCAAGGAGTGAGAAATGCAGGAAAAAATTGATTGGTATCAAGAGGTTATTGATTTAGAGCCAAGTTCGAAGTTGTTTTTTCCTTTGGCAAAGATGCTTGCGGGCAGTGATATTCCAAGGGCTGTGGATACTTTGCAACGAGGACTGGAAAAACATCCTGAATTTATTGAAGCACGTTTTTATTTTATTGAATTATTGCACAAAAATAAAGAAACAGAAGATTATGCTGCACGTTTAAAAACACAGCTGAGTATGCTTTCACCCATGCTTATGCGTTATGCAGGATTTTGGCAGGCGTGGGGAAACAGTATCTTGGATGAATCACAAGATTTATCCTCCGATGATCGAGGTCTTGCTGTGGCTTTTATGGCTGCTATGTTTGAAGACGAAAGTATTTCGCTCACGGATATATTTTCAGCCGGTTTGAGAACTGTACTTGGTAAGGAAGCAAATCAAGTTTCCGGTGCGCAAGTGAATGAAATACCTGTTCAAGAAACTGAGCCATTAAAAGGTAAAGATTCTGATGAGACTTCTTTGGAAAGTGTGCCTCAAGAAGATTTAAGTGTGCCTCAAGAAGATTTAAATGTGCCTCAAAAAGATGTGAATGTAGCTCAAAAAGACATAGCAAGTGTAGCTGCATCTGTTGTAGAAAGTATAGATGCTGTAGCTGAGGAGTCAGAGGAGCAATTTTCTTTACGTACCAGATCCATGGCTGAAGTTTTGGCAGAGCAGGGTGATTATACATCTGCACTTGAAATTTACAGAGAACTTGTACAGGCTGCAACCACTGAAGAAGAAAAGCAAGACTTGTTATCAAGAATTGTAACTTTAAGTGGTATGAGCGGCGGTCACTCCGGTCATTCAGATCAAGGCTCTCGCATAGCAGCAAAGGCTGTATCTACAAGTCAAGTGAGTGGAACCATTGAAGCAAAAGATGGCAAAGTTTCTTCACCCGGCAAAGAAAGGGTTATTTCTGTGCTTGCAACCTTAGCTGACAGGCTTGAGAGTAGGGCACATTCTTAAAGTAAGAAGAAACTTTATATTTTTTAGTGCATTAACTGAAGCCAATGATTCTTCATTTCAATTCTGGGTTTAATTTGTGTTACTATTACTATAGAATTGGGATGTGCAACAGGACATTGTGTCAAAATGCAAAGCATTTTGGCATTGGAATAAGATTTTTGCGTAATGAATTGCATAGAGGATGTAAATTGTGTTGCCTTTTCTACGTAATTATCTTATGGCAGGGAAAGTTATTGCGAGGGGCAATGCGTTCTTGAATTTGTAATACGTTTATTGTATGATGTCCATTGCGTATTGTCATTTGTAAAACGATTGCTCCTGTAGCGATTCCACTTGAGATTGCTATGGAGACTGCGAAAGCAGGCGACCAAGTTGAAGCGGTTGAAGCAGTTGAAGCATAAGTGCGATTTATTTGTGCTTTTAATGCTGAAGTAAAGCGTGCCTTTAAGGAGCTTAATATTGTAAATATCAAGCGAAACTGCTGTAAAGTACAAATATGCCTTGTATATAGAAGCGTTTTTATGTAAGTGTTTTTGTCAATAAGATGTATTCTTGGTTGTATTGTTTGCTTTTTTGCGTATGAATTTTATGTTTTACGCATATTTTAGAGCTTTTAAAGGAAAAAAAGTTTATGCAAAGAAAAATTGTTGGAATCATGCTCCTCCTTTGTATTATGGTGGGGCTAGGTTGTAGTTCCAATCAAACCTTGAAAAATGTTTGGAAAGGTACAAGATCTTTTTGGTACAGTACGGTTAATGTTCCTGCCAGTATTGACTATGATGATTCAGGGTCGCTTGATAAATATGAAGAATTACTTGCTCGAAGTGTTGTTGGCATTGACAAGGAATTGATTGATTTAGAAAAAACTATGAATAATGCTGATAGGCTTCCCACGCCGCAGTGGATTCGTGGTCTTTTAACTCGTTACACATGGTTGTCCGGTATTACAATTATTAAAGATGATACGACTATGGTGGCTCAAATTCCCGGACCTCCCATTAAATCTTTGGATTTTCATCCTCTTTTCAACGAAGATCCTAAACAAAATCGTCGTGCTTTGCGTGGTTATGTTCAAGATACTCCCATGGGACCGGAAATTTTGTTGGCAATGCCGGTATATGATGCGCAGACCTTTCGAGGACTTGTTTCGGTTTACTTTGATATTAGAAATTTGTTGAATTTTTCTGAAAGCCCCGATGATTTGATTATTATTGCTCCAAATGCCATACTTTGGTCAGGAAAATATAATTTTGCCGGCACACCCATGGCAGGAATTCATTGGGATACCATTTTGCTTGAAGCAAACAGCGGTACGGTAACAAATCCTGCCGGTACTTTTTACTGGTCCATTCGTTATCTTGGAAATGTTCCTTTAATTTTTGCCGTACCGGTGAAAGGCTCTTTTGGTGAAAATACTCCCACTCGTAACGGGCCTACCAGTGAAGGACCGTTTGCGGAAGTAAAACCACTTAAAATGCCACCTCCTCCGCCGGAAATCGTACCGCCGCCGCCGGTGCCTGTGCCGCAACAAAGAAGAGTTGTCAGAAGAAGAGTCATGATGCCCATGATGCCCATGCAGCCCATTGTGCCGGAGGAAAGGATAGAGCCTGTGCGTATGCCATCGCCCTTGCATGATCCAAGACCAAGGGATACTGATGAAGAAAAAACAACTGAAACGCCGGCGTCTGCGCCTACACAAGATGAAGCTGTAGAGCCACAAACTTCGGAGGAATCGTCCGGTGAGTCATCTTCGGAATCTTCCGCAGGTGAAACAGAATCAAAGCCACAAGAAGGTTCGACTGAGCCTGAGGCAGATGATAAGTCGGCTGAACCTAGCGGATCGGCCGAACCGGCAACGCCTGAACCACAAAGTTCCGGTCGCCCCAGTCCTTTTGGACCAAAATAGTCAGTGGAGCATTGGATTAATTAATAAATTGTAAGATAGAAGAGGCAAGGCTTTGGTCTTGCCTTTTCTATGAAAAATGGTGGAGATGTATGTCAGAGATTACCGTTACAGAGCATGTGTTGTTACATCAAAAGCGCAGTCCTTATGCCACAGGGCAATTTACAGCACTTTTATACGATTTGATTTTATCGGGAAAAATTATTTCCCGCAGAGTAGCTCAGGCAGGGCTTTTGGATATTCTTGGCGGTACCGGTCAAATAAATATTCAAGGTGAGCATGTACAAAAACTTGATGATATTGCCAATGACGTTCTTATTTATCGTATGCAGCGTTGCGGAACATTGTGTGGCATGAGCTCTGAGGAAGAAGAAGACATCATCGGCATTCCGCCTGAATTTCCCACCGGAGATTATATCGTTATTTTTGATCCTTTGGACGGTTCCAGTAATATTGATGTAAATATTAATGTGGGCACAATTTTTTCTATTTTTCGCCGCCCCAAGGGAAATACAGGCGAGGCAACCTTGGAAGAAGTTTTGCAACCCGGATCGCAGCAAGTGGCAGCCGGTTATATTTTATACGGACCATCCACCATGTTGGTATTTTCCACCGGACAAGGTGTGCATGGTTTTACCCTTGATCCCGGCGTTGGTGAATTTTTGCTTTCACACCCCAATATTACCATGCCAAAACGTGGAAAAATTTATTCTGTCAATGAAGCTTACTGGCACAAATGGGATGATGCGGCCAAAAAAAGTGTTGAGTGGTTCAAAGACTTTAATGCCGATCATAATACCCATTATTCTGCTCGTTATGTGGGCTCTTTGGTGGCAGATTTTCATCGCACTTTATTGCAAGGCGGCATTTATATGTATCCTGCAGATTTGAATAAACCCAGTGGTAAGCTGCGCTTGATGTGTGAAGCCAATCCCTTGGCCTTCCTTGTGGAGCAAGCCGGCGGCAAAGCCACCAACGGGCATGAACGTATTTTGGATATTATACCGCAATCTTTACATGAACGCACGCCACTTTTCATCGGTTCACAAGCAGAAGTAGATGATATACTGGCATTTTATGCGGCAAATAATGAAGAAACTGTGGTTTAGCAGTTTACAAAATATAGAGTATTGTTTTTGTGATTTGTCTTGGAATTGAAAGCTCTTGTGATGAAACGGCTCTTGCTCTGGTAGAAGACTCAAAGGTGCTTGCTTCGGTGCTTGCAACGCAAATGGAGTTACATGCGCTTTTTGGCGGTGTGGTTCCGGAATTGGCATCTCGTGAACATTATCGTTTTATGGGACCGCTTTATGATGCGCTGTTGCAAAAAGCCGGAATACAGGCACAAGATATTGATGTGTACGCTGTGTCACGAGGTCCGGGCTTGCTTGGTGCTTTGCTTGTCGGGGTATGCTTTGCCAAAGGGCTTGCCTTTGCAACACAAAAACCATTGCTTGGCATAAATCATTTACACGCACATTTGTTAGTGGCAGGACTTGAATACGAGCTTGAATTTCCGGCTCTTGGTGTACTGGTCTCAGGCGGGCATACACATTTGTATAAAATCAGCGCCATTGATGATTTTCAAGTGCTTGGACGTACTTTAGACGATGCGGCAGGAGAGGCTTTTGATAAGGTTGGCAAAGTGCTTGGTTTGGCCTATCCTGCCGGTCAAGAATTTGATCTTCTCAGTCAAAATGGTAAACTGGCAATAAATGCTTCCGAGCCACATGGAATACCAAACGAAAGTTGCAAGAAAAGAAAGCAAAACTTGTTTCCTCGTCCCTATCTTGACAATGATAATTTAGACTTTAGTTTTAGTGGATTAAAAACTGCCGCCAGCAGTTATATTGCAAAAAATCCGCAACTTTTGCAACGTGATGATGTACAAAATTTAGCGCAATTGCAGCTTATGTGCGCTGCCTTTACCGATGCTGTGGTGGAGACTTTGTGTATAAAATGTGAACGTGCACTTAAGCAACATCCTGACATCAAAAGTATTATTATGGCAGGAGGCGTTGCTGCCAACAGCCATTTACGTCAAAGTATGCAATCTTTGGCATTACGGCTGGGGAAAAAAATACAGATACCGTCCATTAAATTGTGCACAGACAATGCCGTTATGGTGGCCTATACCGGTTGTTTATACGCACAAAAAGGTTTGTACCACCCTTTGCATTTTGAAGCATTACCGCGCGGACAGGTCATCCCTCATGATTTTTGTGAAATCGAGAAGTGAATTTTTTAATTAATATTGTTCTAGTACCTTGCTTTGCTTAAAAGTAATGATTTTTTTTTGTGGGGGAGGGGAAAACTTTTGCTAGCG
>CAYJHV010000023.1:0-8677 GCA_964369825.1 uncultured Desulfovibrionaceae bacterium
GATGATACCAGCATTGCGTGGCAAGCTGGAAATCCATGGTTGATAAGCCATAAGGTCATCACCCATGGGGGTCAAACGACCGAAAATTTTATGATCGCTGGAAAGTTCTTCAATGGCAGCAGCCATAACAGCACGATCCCAAGGACCGGTTTCAAGAATGGTTTCGGATGGAGCAACAGTGTGCAAACCACCAACATAATCAAGAGCAGGAATAAGGGCATTCACACGTTGAAGAACAACTTTAGCCACATCAAGTTTAGGGCTGCCGTTCACAATGTGTGTCATCAACATAGAACCGGAATAATCCACGGTGAAATCAAAGCTGTTGATTTTCTTGCCACAAACCATTCTTGCATCTGCAAAACTAGGCAAAGCCAAAGTAAAGAGCAAAAGCACCATAACGTTACGTAAAAACAACATAAAACCTCCTTGTGTTGTAATACTAGTTTTTATAAGTTGGGGAACCTTCAGACAATACTGTTCGGCACTGTCTAAAAAAAACTTATAGCAATTTTGTAAAATTAGCAATATATTTTTTGTACAGTTTTTAGAAATTTTATATATTTTTTCTTTAAGGAAGTAATCACTTGCAATCATTATTTTTTTATAAAGTTAATCCTAGCGGCAATATGACGATTTTGCTCGAAGACAGGCAATTTTCTCGTGAACAAAAACACATTATTGCCGAGCAAGTCCTTAACATCAACCATTTACATGCCGAACAAGTGGGTTTTATAGACATACAAAATAAAAAGCTTGATATGGCCGGAGGTGAATTTTGTATTAATGCCACCAGAGCCTTTGCTTTAATTTTGGCTGAGTATGCCGGAACAGAAAACAATACCTTACCTTGGGAGGCGACGGTACAAGCCAGCGGCTGTCATACACCGCTAAGTCTTGAGATCTTACATGGACAGCATGGGCTTAGCGGCGCAAAAAATGTTCAAGTGTACCTACCTTTTGAACAGTTTCCTTCCATGCAATTACTCGAAAATGGAGTGGTTCTTGTTCATATGGAAGGCATTAAACACTTACTCATTGACGAAAATATTTACCCTTTTACGGCAAAACATTGGAAAGAAGCAGCCTTGCATATGCGCCAAAAATTTCAATTGGAAGAGGAAAATGCACTTGGGTGCATTTGGTGGAATCTTCTGGACAAAAAACAAAATATCTTGCACAATGAAGCGGACAATGTCATTCAGTTACTGGCGCATCCTGTGGTACGTATAGCCACACCGCTTACCGAATGCTACGAAAATGCTTGTGGTTCCGGCTCTCTGGCTTTGGCTTTTTGGCTGCATCACCAAAGCGGAAATAATCATTTTTGTGTGCACCAACCCGGTGGGCATCTCACTGTTAATATCGTAAAAAATACTAACATTGTAGCTTGTGTGGGTGGTTCGGTTTCCTTGGTAGCAAAAGGCCAAGCATTTTTCCAAGATTTTTAATTGATTCAAGCCTTGTTTTCCCTTTTATTGTTCATACATAACGGAGTAAAACAATGTCACGTAATCCTCTGTATTTTGACAAAGAAGATCATCAATTGCTTGCCTTTATCAATAAGGTACTCAACAAACAAAAAAACACATTTGTGGATGAAAATGCGCTTGATGATATGCTCAATGTGAATTTGCATCCGCATGGCATAAAAACCTTGGTACTTTCAAGACAAATGCTGGTGGCCAATGCCATGATTCGTCTTTTGGGAAGCACCGAAGGCAGTGGCAGTTCATATCGTTTACAAGCTTTGCGAACTTTATACGATGAAGTTCTCAATAGCGCAAAAACCGATTTTAGGCGCAATACCGCTCGTGTCTTGGTGGAAATAATGAAGGCACTGGTACGTGCGCACGGTGATATTCAAAAACAGCTCTATCTTGCCAGTGATTTCCGTAAAGCCTCACACGGTAAGCCACATACCATTCGTCGTTTGCTCAAAGAATATGGCCTTGTGGAAATGCCGGAGGATTGGAGCCAACTGGCATTTGACCATCATGTACACGATTCCAACACCAAGGGGCGTAAAAGTCCGACGCACCTCATTATGGATGCATGGCTAAGAGGCATAAGGTACCTTACTGTTATTTATTATAATTATATTAACAGAGCTGCCGCCGCCGAGATTCTGAAGGCCGCTTCCATCATTGGTATGGATGTGCGCATTGGCATTGAATTTTCACTTCCCTTTGGGCAAAAGCATATCCAATTCATTTGGTCGCCCAATTTTGAAGGCAGTACCTCAAAGTTTCTTGAATTTTTAGACGAAGCTCCGGTGAAACATTTAATGGAGCTTGGAAAAAAGGCTTCTGAGTGGCGTCAACTTGGAGTTTTTGCCGTTTTAAATGCATGGAATGAAAAACATTGCAAACACTTTGCCCAAAGTATCGGTCTTGACCATTCTCTTATAACACCCTTAAATACCGATGAATTTAAGAATTTTGTTGGTTGCGGTCAAGCGTCGCATATACATTTGGCAGAGTTTATATATAAAAAAATTACTCCATTGGTCAGTGAACGCAATGTTGCTTTGCTCAAAGAGGCGGACAGCTTAAATGGTCAAGAAAATGCTGAACAATTACAAATTTTACAAGCTCAAAAACTTATCATTGAAGGTTTAAACAAAGAATATATTTATGATTTATATGTGAGTCGCCAAGCCAATTTTGAGCTGGAAAGAGAACTTATGCACAAAGAAGATGCGCATAAACCGGATCTTTTACGACTAACACCGCTCTCGCTTTTGGACTGGCTCACCTCTTTACAATCTTCAAGTTTTATCACCTTAAATATAGCAGACTTAACTTGTGAAGGTCTTTTGACTCTTTTATGGCAATGTCAGGGACTGATAACACATCTTGATATTTTTAACCTCAGAGATTGGAATGCCGGTCGCTTCCAAGATATGGAAAAAATAAATGATTTACAACAGGCATTGAATACCGGTTCCATACCTCGCCTCAAAAGCATAGTCTTAAATTTGTTAAAAACACGTCAGGATTTACGCCAAGAGGATATTGATGATCCCACTTTCCATGCAAAACGTGTGGAAGTTCTCAAGGAAATATTACGCAATCTCACTTCATTGCGTAATTATTACAGCAATTCCAACTTACGTTCTCGCATGGGAACCAATACCGCAGACCGCATGGCGCAAAGCGATTTAATGGGGCTTGTTTTTCAAGATACGCTTCCGAGCAAAGGCAGAAAAGCTCTAGAAAAACAAGCCGATAATGTTGTTCCTTACAATATTTCTTTGCAGTATAACGTTCGCTATACGCCGGAAATTACTTTAAATCGTAAAAGTTTATTTTATCGACTGCTTCGTCCTTTATCTTTTTGCGCTCATAGTGGTTATACACAAAAAAAAGAATGGCTTACCTTCTCGGCAACAGCAAACTACAGTCAAGAAAGCAATGTGCGTCTTTTACATTTACCCAAAAAACAAACTCCTCTTGGAAGCACCAAAGACGAAGGTCATCCCATTACTTACCTGAATACAACCTTGAAAAATATACTCAAAGTCATCTTGGGCTTTATTCCGGCGGCCATTGCCTTTCAAATGACGCAAACATGGTGGATACTTGCATGGTTTGGACCCATTATTTGGTTTGCCATTACCGGAGTACGCAATATTATTCAAGCCGTGGTTGCCGGTACAGGTTTTCATCGCTACAATCTTTTGCGCTGGAAAGACCATGTAAGTTGGTCACGCCTTTGTGACTCTTTATTATATACAGGAATTTCCGTACCGCTTTTAGAGCTTTTTGTGCGCACTTGGCTCTTACAAGACACTTTACAGATGACTGTAACTTCAAACCCCGTTATTGTTTATGCCTTTATGTCTGTAATCAATGGTCTTTATATTTCATGGCATAATGTTTTGAGAGGTTTTCCCAAGGAAGCCATCATCGGTAATTTATTTCGCTCGGCTTTGGCTTTACCCGTTGCACTGTTAATTAATGAAATTTTTTTGGATTTGCTCATTTATGTGTTCAACATACCGGATCCTCAAATAATAATGCAAAATACTTCTGCCATTTTATCCAAACTTGCTTCGGATACGGTGGCAGCCATTATCGAAGGTTATGCCGATCAAAAAAATATTATTCGTATGCGCCGCTGGGATTACGAAACAAAATTGCAAAATATTTTTTACTCTTATGTGCGCCTTGACCTTGCCTTTCCGGAAGAAGAAATCAACCATATTTTACAAAATCCCAATCTCTTTTTTGAAAGACTTTCGGGTAAAAATCAAAGCTTACGTGCCGAAGCCATCATTAATGCCCTTGATTTGATGTATTTTTGGTACTATCGACCTCGTTCGCACCAAGTATGCACGGAACTTATCAAAAAAATGAGTTCCGATGAACGTAAAACCCTTGGACTTATGCAAATGGTTTTGCTTAAAGAACGTGATGTAAGTCAAATGTTTGTGGACGGTCTTGTGGGGCGCAATTTTGCACCGGCACTGGTTTTTTATCTTGATAATTACAAAGCCTATGTGAAACGTATGTTGCATTTATGCGCCTTAGATTATGCTGATGATGAGGAAAGCCGCATTTCCGATAATGAGCAACAAAAGGCAGCATAAATTTTATTTTTTCCGAAAGCGAAGAAGTATATAAAAAACTGGAAAATACTCTGTCACACTTGAGAATTATCTTAAAATATAGCTTTTTGGTAAACAATTACCAAATAATTTTTTTTTCTAAAAAGTCTTGACGCAATTTTTCACAATATATATAGTCCTCGCAAATATTCACTTAGGAGTACACAAATGGCTTACAAATCTGACATTGAAATTGCTCAAGAAAGTAAAATGCAACCCATCATGGATATTGTGAAGGGCTTACAACTTGATGAAAAATACATTGAACAATATGGAAAATACAAAGCTAAGATTGATCTTTCCATCCTTAAAGATCAAGCCGACAAAGCTGACGGCAAACTTGTTTTGGTAACAGCTATCAGCCCAACACCGGCAGGTGAAGGCAAAACGACGACCACCGTCGGTCTTGCTGACGGACTTAAAAAAATTGGGAAAAATGTTGTTGTGGCTTTACGTGAACCGTCTCTTGGACCTGTCTTTGGCATTAAGGGCGGTGCTGCCGGCGGTGGCTATGCACAAGTTGTGCCCATGGAAGACATTAACTTACACTTCACCGGCGACTTTAACGCCATCGGTGCTGCTAATAATTTACTTTCCGCTGCCATTGACAATCATATGCACCATGGCAATGCCTTAAACATCGATGCTACACGCATTACTTGGAAACGCTGCATGGACATGAACGATCGACAATTGCGTAACATTGCTTGCGGTCTTGGCGGCAAAGTGAACGGGCGTCCTCGTGAAGACGGTTTTGATATCACCGTTGCCTCCGAAATCATGGCCATTTTATGCCTTTCCACCAGCCTTTCCAATATGAAGGAACGCATTGCCAGAATTATTATTGGTTACAATTTTGACAATAAGCCTGTTACCGCCGGCGACCTTAAAGTGCAAGGTGCCATGGCCGCTCTTTTAAAAGATGCCATTAAACCAAACCTTGTACAAACCTTAGAGCATACCCCGGCCTTCATTCATGGCGGTCCTTTTGCCAATATTGCTCATGGTTGTAACTCCATTATGGCCACAAAAATAGCTTTGAAACTTGGGGATTATGCCATTACCGAAGCCGGATTTGGTGCTGACCTTGGTGCAGAAAAATTCCTTGATATAAAATGCCGTATGGCAGGACTCAATCCTTCGGCTGTTGTTATTGTGGCCACCGTTCGTGCGCTCAAAGCCCATGGCGGCGTTGCCAAAGCCGATCTCAACAAAGAAAACCTTGAAGCCTTAGAAAAAGGTCTGCCCAACCTTTTGCAACACATTGAAAATATAACCAAGGTATTTAACCTTCCCTCAGTTGTTGCCATTAATAAATTTTATACCGATTCCCCCGCCGAACTCAAACTCATTGAAGATAAATGCAAAGAACTTGGTGTCAATGTGGCACTTTCCGAAGTATGGGAAAAAGGCGGCGAAGGCGGTATGGCTCTTGCCAAAGAAGTGGTACGCCTTTGTGAAGCTCCCATGCAAAAATTATCTTATGCCTATGAGCTTGAAGGCTCCATCACCGATAAACTTAATGCCATAGTGCAAAAAGTGTATCGTGGAAAACGTGTCATTCTCACTCCTGCCGCACAAAAACAAGCTGTGCAATTTGAAGAACTGGGATTTGGCAGCCTTCCCATTTGTATGGCAAAAACTCAATACAGTTTCAGCGACAATGCAGCGCTTTTGGGTGCTCCCAAGGACTTTGAAGTAATCATCAGAAATCTCAAAATTTCCGCCGGTGCCGGCTTTATTGTGGCACTTTCCGGCGATATTATGACCATGCCCGGTCTCCCCAAAGTTCCCAGTGCCGAAAAAATTGATATTGATGAAAATGGTGTTATTACAGGATTATTTTAAAAAATACTGATTATGCTTACAGTCTAATTTGACTTTTTGTCTCTAAGTCATATCTTAATTGCGGTGTTTTCTTACTCTATTGATGGGAAAACACCGCACTTCAACATAACTTCTCAAAACACCGAGTAAAACATGTCTTCTCCAAACACAATCCCAAATAACGAAGCCAAGAGGGCTTGCCTTGATACTTGGAAAGGGGATATTCCCTCCAAAGATGCCAAGGCCTGTATGGGCTATGGCGGTATTCGCATCCTTGATGACTCCGTAGATATTCTTGATATGCTCAGAGCTTATATGCAAAGAGCATTGGAAGAGTCTTGCGGTCAATGCTTTCCTTGTCGTAGCGGTCTGAAAAGAATTTCCGCCAGGCTTGAAGCCATTTGTCATGGTAGTACCGATAGCCCCCATACTGATAATATTGACTATTTAAAACATTTGGCTCAAACCGTCAAAAGCAGTGCTCGCTGTGACATAGGGCAAACTACCCCTATCCCCTTGCTGGATGTACTTGAAAATTGCCCTGATATCTTAAAACCTCGCAAGGTAGACAGGCAGGAATATGCTTCCTACGTGACCGCTCCTTGTACCAATGCTTGCCCCGGGCACGTGGACATTCCTGAATACATTGAAAAAATCCGTTTGCGTCAATATGAATCCAGCTTTAAAAGTATTATGCAACGATGTCCCATGCCGGGTACCATTGGCAGAGTTTGCGAACGTCCTTGCGAAGCAGCGTGCAAGCGTGGGCTTAACGGAAGCCCCATTGCCATCAGGCATTTGAAGCGTTTTGCCTTTGACAAAAAATATCCCGAAAAAATTATTCCTACCAATAACACATTGGATAAACAAAAAATCGCCGTGATCGGTGCCGGTCCTGCCGGACTTTCTTGCGCTTATTATCTGGCACTTGAAGGCTTTCAGGTCACCATCTTTGAAAGACAAGAATATGCCGGCGGCATGGCAAAATATGGCATTCCCGACTATCGCTTGCCTCCGCCCATTTTAGCACAAGAAGTTGAACGTGTTACCGCCCTTGGCTGCGAAATCCGTTATGGTATCGACATTGGCAAGGACATAACCATTAAAGAGCTTGAAAATCAAGGCTTTGCCGTTGTTTTTGTGGGTGCAGGCGCTCCCAATGCTCCCGGAATGCGCATTGAAGGTGAGGACGAAAATCCCATCAATTATGTGAGTGGTATTCATTATTTAGCCGAAGCCACCAAGGGAAATCAAATTATTCACGGTAAGCGTGTGGTGGTCGTTGGCGGCGGTAACGTTGCCATGGACTGCGTGCGTACCGCTTTGCGTCACGGCTTTAAAGATGTGCAAATTCTTTACCGCCGCACAGAAAATGAAATGCCTGCCGACAAAGCCGAAATCCACGAAGCTAAACTTGAAGGCGTACTTTTTAATTTCCTCATGGCACCCACAAAATTAATTGTGGAAGACGGAAAAGTGAAAGGCATTACCTGCCAAAAAATGAAGCTTGGCGAGCCGGACGCTTCCGGACGCCGTCGCCCCGAAGCCATTGAAGGTGCCATTGTGGATTTTGAAGCCGACGTTGTTATCCATGCCATCGGTCAAAAAACTGCCATTCCTCAAGTTCTTTCAGGTCTTGAAGGGGGCTTGAATAAATGGAATGACCTTGACGCTCACGCCATTAGCGGTAAAGTGCAAGGATTTGAAGAGCTTTTTGGCGGCGGAGACTGCGTTACCGGACCAAGTTCACTCATTGAAGCCTTAGCTGCCGGTCGACGTGCCGCAAGACATATTAGCACACAGCTTACTGATAAGAATACAAATTTACAAGAAGCTGACTGTGTGGAGCAAGCCTTGATGCGTCAAAACATACTTGATCCCTCCGAAGCACTTCCCTGCACCGATTTTACTGAGCCCATGCCCATTCATATGCTTGATATGGATATACGTTTGCAAGGTTTTGGTGAAGTGGAAATGAATTCCACGGATTTTGAAGCCGAGCGTGAAGCCTCTCGTTGTTTGCGCTGCTTCCGTATACTTATGCTGGCCAATTAAACTAGGATTTATTTATGCAATACTTAACTATAAATAATACAAAAGTCGCCTTTGAAACCGGCGAAACCATTGTACAAGCCGCAGAAAGAGCCGGTATTCGTATTCCAACTTTGTGTTGGCTTCCAAAAACCGGACATAATGCCGTTTGCCGTATTTGTTCGGTGGAAATTAAAGGACTATTGG
>CAYJHV010000023.1:8777-11156 GCA_964369825.1 uncultured Desulfovibrionaceae bacterium
CTCATCCCCGAAGACGGCGATTTCCCTGTGGATAATGACTATCCCATGATCACCAGAGATTTTTCTCGCTGCATTCAATGCGGACGTTGCAATTCGGCTTGCGATGCCATTCAAGTTAATGGCGCCATTGCGCCGCAATTTGGACGCAAAAGTGAAAAAAGCCATTGGTGGCCCATGGTAAATTACGATAAATGTACCCATTGCGGAGAATGTTTACAATATTGCCCAACCGGTGCGCTCTCTGCCAAAAAAGCTCTTGGTTTGTACACTAAAGAAGATACCATCGAGCATATTCGTACCACCTGCCCCTATTGCGGAGTGGGTTGTCAGCAAGATTTGCTGGTTAAAGACGGACGCATAGTTGAAGTGCGTGGCGTGGAAGATGCCGAGCCAAATCAAGGCAGTTTGTGCGTCAAAGGGCGTTTTGGCTATGACTTCATTTATAGCGAAGAACGCTTGACCGACCCACTCATTCGCAATGAAGACGGTACCTTCCGTAAAGCTTCTTGGGAGGAAGCCCTCACCTTGGTTGCCACAAAATTTTCTGAGGCAGTGAAGGAATATGGCCCTGATTCGGTGGCCGGCGTTTCCTGCTCTCGTAGCATCAACGAAGACAGCTATCAAATGCAAAAACTTTTCCGCACAGTTTTCAAGACGAATAATATTGATAACTGTGCACGTACCTGACACGCTGCCACCGTGGCAGGTCTTGCCACTTCATTTGGTTCAGGTGCTATGACGAACAGTTTTAGGCATATTCAAAATGCAAAACTGCTTTTCTTAACAGGTTCTAACATCAGCGAAGCTCACCCCGTTGCCGGTGCTTTGCTCAAACAAGCTATACGTAAAGGTTGTCGCCTCATTGTGGCTGACCCAAGACGTATTGATATTGTGGATATGGCTGAAAGTTTTCTGCAAATTAAAGTCGGCTCAGATATTGCTCTTTTAAATGCCATGATGCATGTGCTCATTGAAGAAGAACTCTATGATGCTGAATTTGTGGAAAAATACACTGAAGAATTTGAACAAATAAAGGAAAATGTCAAAAATTGCACGCCGGAAAGTGCTTCACTCATTTGCGGCATTGATCCCGACGTTATCATTGAAACAGCCCGTACCCTTGCTTCGGTAAAACCGGCAAGCCTTGCCTATACTCTTGGTATTACCGAACATATTTGCGGCGTACAAAATGTTTTTGCCATTGCTTCTTTGCAAATGTTGCTTGGCAATGTGGGCGCAGAACTTGGCGGCGTCAACCCCTTGCGTGGGCAAAATAATGTGCAAGGTGCCTGTGATATGGGAGCATTGCCTAATGACTATCCCGGTTACGGCAAACTTTTTGACCCCAAAGCCATAGAAAGATATGAAAAATTTTGGAATGTACAAGATTTACCCACCAAAAGCGGTCTAAAAATGCCGGACATGCTCGAAGGACTCAAGACTAAAAAAACTCGTGCCATGTATATTTTTGGTGAAAATATTGCCAATACCGAACCGGATATTAAGCACATTGAATCTTGTCTTGCGGCGGCGGAATTTTTGGTGGTACAAGATATATTCCCCAACGAAACCACAAAGTTTGCGCATGTAATTTTACCTGCACAAGCTTGGAGCGAAAATGACGGTACCTTCACTAACAGTGAAAGACGTGTGCAGCGTGTACGCACCGCCAGCAAAGCTCCCGGTAATTCCAAACCCAATTGGCTTATCTTTAAGGAATTAGCCGCCATACTTGGGCATCATTGGCAATCCAATTCCGCTCAGGAACTTTGGGACAATGAGATTTCCATGGTGGCTCCCAATCTTTTGGGCGTCAAATATGACAGGCTTGAAGGTGACGGCTTGCAATGGCCTTGTACCGGCATCGATCACCCCGGAACCCCTTACCTACATAAAGACGGAGCGTTTGCCCGTGGTAAGGGACTGTTTACGCCGGTACAATGGATTCCACCGGCAGAAGTTCCCGACGATGCATTCCCCTTTATGATGAGTACGGGACGGCGTTTGTATCATTATCATACACGAACCCAAACAGGACGTTGTGAGGGTTTAAACACCTTACTTGGGCATGAAACTATTGATATTTCACCGGAAGATGCACAACGTTTGCACATTGAAGATGGGGAAATGGTAAGAGTATCTTCACGCCGCGGTACCATTTTGGTGAATGCAAAAATCACGGAACAAGTGCCTGCAGGTCTTGTGTGGATGGCATTTCACTTTAGGGAAAACAATGCCAACTGGCTTACCAATCCTGCCCTTGATCCCATCAGTAAAACGGCAGAATATAAAGCTTGTGCTGTGAAAATAGAAAAAATTAAAGAAACTTCTTAAATTTTTTTTGTGGGGGAGGGGAAAACTTTTGCTTGCGCCAAAAAG
>CAYJHV010000024.1:0-10958 GCA_964369825.1 uncultured Desulfovibrionaceae bacterium
CTTCCATTGTCGAATCCTCCTGAGTTACCAAGGTGCCGGGATTGTCTGTAAATGTTGAACGCACACGGACAGGAACTTTATATTTTTTTGCAAACTCCACCGAACGAATATGTAAAACTTTTGCCCCCATGGAGGCCATTTCCAGCAT
This sequence comes from uncultured Desulfovibrionaceae bacterium, assembly GCA_964369825.1. GTDB lineage: Bacteria > Desulfobacterota > Desulfovibrionia > Desulfovibrionales > Desulfovibrionaceae > CAYJAD01. The sequence goes on from CAYJHV010000024.1 coordinate 149, forward strand.
TTCGTCGTAGGAGACTTTATCCATTTTTCGTGCACTGGAGCAGAGATTGGGGTCGGTGGTAAATACCCCTTCCACATCGGTATAAATTTCACACTCTGCCGAACCAAGTGCCGCCGCCACTGCCACGGCAGAGGTATCGGAGCCGCCACGCCCAAGAGTGGTGATACGTTTATCTTCGGTGCAGCCTTGAAATCCTGCCACCACAAGCACATCATATTTTACCAAATGTGCGTACAGTTGTTCGCTGTCTATGGAAAGAATACGGGCATTACCATGTTGATCGTCGGTAATTATAGGTATTTGAAAGCCAAGCAAAGAGCGAGCCTTTACGCCGGCATCTTTTAAAAGCATGGTAAAAAGGGAAATGGAAACCTGTTCACCTGTGGAAACCAATTGATCGCATTCTGCGGCATCGGGCGTTTTGGACCATTGATCGGCAAGAGCAAGCAAGGCATTGGTATCACCGGATCGAGCCGACAAAACCACAACCATTTTGTATCCTCTCTCAAGTCCTGACAAAACCTTTTCCTGCACCTGTCGCATACATTCCAAATTGGCCACCGACGTGCCGCCAAATTTTTGCACAAGAATTTTCATAATATTACCTAAAGTATTGATATTATCACTTTCTAAGCATTAGATTAACGCAAATTAAACTTAGAACCGAAATTACTTGCAATCTTGCCAAAGTTGCATAAATTGCGTACTCAGCGCACCTTGCGCCACAATATTCATAAGCCTGCCCTCTTCGCATATTTTTAAATGAATGTAAAGATAATCTTGCCTTGCGTTTTCGCCACATATTTCCGCCGGTAAATACTCTGCCCACTCCACGATGCATAATTTACCGGCTTCTTCCAGTCCATCCCACAAATCATCGGGTAAAACAGATCCGCAACGATAAAGGTCGCAATGCAAAATTGGCGGTTCTGTGGCATAATTATTACAAAGGGTAAAGCTTGGGCTTGAAACTTCGGCATGTTCTGCACCCGGCAGTTCCAATACAAAGGAGCGGGTAAAGGTAGTTTTACCACTTCCAAGATCCCCTTGTAAAAAAATCGCCGGTAAAGCATTTTTATTTGCCAAGGAATCTTTTTGAAAATATGCACCGTAAATATGAGCTAGCTTTTTTGCGGCGCTTTCCAAATCCTCTTGCGTGGCAAAAATATTACTATAACAAGGTTTCACACTCAAACCCTGCATTTTCTTGCTCATAAACTTGCAACCTTTCCATGGCTGCCGGTAATACATGCGCTATGTCCGAAGCTGTATGCCCACGACACGGAAAAGTTTTTTCAATCATAAGCCCTGCCATGGCATGAATGCAAGCCGCCAAAGCCGTCAACTTTATACTGGGCTCCTTGGGCATACGGGCAAACCATGCACCTATGCAACCGGTAAGCACATCACCTGAACCGGCCACCGCCAAAGAAGGTATATCCTTGGGAAGGATATACACAGGAGAATTCCCTTGCGCGATAAGTGTTCCTGCTCCCTTAAGCAACCAAGTTGCCGGTGCCATACGGGTCAAACGTGCCAATGCCTCAAAACGATTGCTCTGCACATCATGACTACTGATGCCAAGCAAACGTGCAGCTTCACCGGGGTGCGGTGTAAGCACATCGTCTTCACGTATCAAGTTCAAAAAATCCTGACGCATGGCAAGTAAATTCAAAGCATCGGCATCCAAAACTATGCGAGGGCGTTCTTTAAGACTTAAAAGCGTATGTAAAAATGCCAAAGCTTTATCATCGGTTCCCATACCCGGACCAAGTGCCAAGGCATTTACTTGGCGTAATTTCTCATGAAGATTTTGCGGTATGGTGCTTGGCCATGCATACCCGTCACCCAAAAGTATGGTCATCATATCGGGATTTTGTCCCTTAATTTCAGTGCAAAGCCCTTGAGGAGCCGCCACACTCACAAGACCGGCACCGGAACGCAATGCAGCTCTTGCCGCTAGGTGCGCCGCTCCCGTCAGACCTTGAGAACCACCAAGCACCAGCATATGTCCAAACGAATTTTTATGACTATCAGCAGGAATTTCTTGCAAAAACTCTGCAAAGGCATTACCTCTCAGCATTCTGTACATGGGAGGATTTTTTTCTTGAACGCAACGAGGTATACCAATACTGCGCACAAAAAGTTTGCCGGTATAATTTTTGGCAGAGGGCAGTACCAATGACGGTTTGGCAGCGGCAAAACATACCGTGGCATGAGCCTTTACGGCAAGGGGAGATGCCTCATTGTAAATATCATTATAACCGCTTGGAATATCCAATGAAAAAATAAAGCTATCTTCACACTGACTGTTCATATAATTGACATACTCGGCAAATTGACTACTCAGTTGACCGCTAAAACCGGTACCCAAGAGTCCATCAACAATAATATGTGCTTTTTGCCATGCCGGAAGTATATTTTTTTGCCAATTTCCTTTATTCATGAGAATAAATTGAACCCCACAAGCTTTTGCCATACGTATATGCTGCGCAGCGGCACCTTTGTATTTATTCAAAGCTTTTACGTGCAATACTAATGGATTGGCATAGACATCCAGCACGTGCCGTGCCAAAGCCGCCGCATCTCCACCATTATTTCCACTGCCCATGAAAAACAAAATATTTTTATTTTTCAAAGGAAATTGTAAACTATTCAATACGGTAAAAGCTTCTCTTGCGGCATTTTCCATAAGCAAAACTTCGGGAATGCCAAGGGCTATGCTTTCGCTGTCAAGATGACGCATTTCTTTGGCTGTGGGTAAGGCAACGGAATTAATACAATTATACATAATTTTCCCCTAGAGACAGAATTATAGCTAAAACAATTTCCTAAAACTACAAATGACTGCTACCTTATTGCCTAATATTTTTCATTAAAGGTCAAGCCATATTGTAAGTACCATTGTTTCACCAATTCTTTGGCATCGTTAATTTCATCTTTTGACAAATTTTCACCTACAATATTACGATTTTCCGGCGCATCACCAATATCTTTTCGAGCGGCCATATCAAAGTATGCCCAAGCCTTGATTAAATCTTCGTCAACGCCTTCACCGTTGGCATAAAGCAGTCCTAAAATAAATTGCCCCACTTCATCAAAAGCTTCTGCGGCTTCATTGGCATAATGAAAAGATTTTTTATAATCTTGCTTAACACCGTCTCCGTCGTAATAATACAAAGCAAGCAAAGCTTTTCCGAGAGATTCATCCTCTTCCGCTGCTTTTTCTGCATATTCTATGGATTTTTTCAAATCCTTCTCAACCACTTCGCCTTCATTGTAAATCCAACTCAAAACCGCATAGGCCAAGGCAATATCACTTTCAGCGGCCTTTTGTGCCAATTCAAAAGCATATTTGGAATCAGCTTCCACGCCGTCACCCATATGGTACAAAAGCGCAAGTAATGCCATGGCCTCGGGATCTTCCACCTCTGTCCCTCTTTTAGCCGCTTGCAAAGTTTTTTCTAGGTCACGGTCAATGCCCAGCATTTCACCTCTATATGAAAAAAGTGCTACAGCAGAAGCATACTCGGGGTCCTTATTGGCTGATTGCTCCAAAAGTCTCATGCCTTCTTTCACATTGAGATAATCCGGCTCAGTAAGATAAATAAAACCAAGTAATGCCTTGGCATTATTGTCATCATTGGATACGGCTTGTTTAAACCAATATAGAGCTTTTTGCATATTTTTGGGAGCAAGCTCACCTTCCCAATAAGCAACAGCTATATAGGCTTGCGCTTCCGGCGTACCTTTTACAGCTTCCGAATACAAATCTTTGGCATCGCCTGTCAGGTCATTGCCGCTTGGAGCAGAATCACTATTATTTGTACCGGATCTTTGATTATCATCGGAATTATTGGGAGCACTGGACGGCCCAACGCTTAAAAATGGAAAACGCAAAGGTTTGTGCTCAGCAACCTGTGGTTCGTCGCCGCTGATTTGCGGTTCACCTCCAACAATTTGAGGCTCTACGCCGGCAGAGCGCAAAAATGCAATGGCAGCTCTGGCCGTTAAAGCAGCATTCACGTGTGAACCTTCGCCTTCCTCCGCCGAAACCCACGTATTGACTCCCACCACATGCCCCCGACTGTTCACAAGCGGACCGCCGCTGTTACCCTTGGCAATATTGGCAGAGTGCAGAATACTTGCCATGGAATTTTCGGCAGTAATAAAGGCATTTACAATACCTTCCGTGGTAATAACCGGAGGTACCACCCTGCTTTGCCCATGCAGTAAAGCATCAGTATTTTTATCAAATTTTGTATAAGCATAGGGAAATCCCCAAGCACTGACCCTGTCGGTACGATTAAGATTAAGATTAAAGCTCAAAATGGGCAATTGTACCGGCGGCGAAAACTGTAATACAGCAAAATCGTCCACATTATTGTCAATCATTTTTATGAGCCTTGCTCTGACGGGCGCAAATTTCTTACCTGCTATAAAAAAATTACTGCCACCGTCAACCACATGCCCATTGGTCAGCACATAACCATTGCCAACCACAAAGCCTGTTCCCAAGCTGACTTCATCACCGGCATCATAAAAAATGAAAACCGTGCTGTCTTCCATGGTTCTGGCTATGGCAATGCGTCTGTTTTCTGCTTCACGAATGAGGCTATCAATCCCCCCTTCCCTCGCTTGCGCCTCGGAATAGACTGGAATAAATACACAAAGTAAAAAGAATGAAAAGAATAGCTTCGCAAATATTTTTTTATTTTTAGAATTTATCATGGGCACCTCTTTTGCAATAGATTTGTTTCCTTAACAAAATTCACTTTTTCTTTCAATGAAAAAATCACAAGAAAGAAGCTATTCTCAGTTTGCAAGCAATGCATTGAGAAGAATATCTTCAATATAGAAATGATATATAGATCATTTACAATTGACTGGATTATATAATAATGATTTTTTGTGTGAAGTATGCGCTTGGTCTAGTGGCTTGCTTTGTCTAAAAGTTAGGATTTAAAATTTAAGTTTAGGGTTTATAAAAGTGGTTAGTGGTTAGTGAGTAGTGGATGTAGGTGCTTCGCACACATAACAATAAAGAATCAGCTGTAATATTAGATGTTTTACAAACTAATTATTTTTCTTTGTGCGCAAAGCGCTTACCATAACTATCCAAACCACACTCTTTTCTCACTTCTTCGTATGGAATAGTTTTTTCTCTTCCCTCACGAACATCAAAAAGAGTTTTTTCCACATCATAAATATCTTCTAACTCCTCAATATGTAGCTTAATAGCTTCAATCATGTAGTATGTTGCACTTTTTCCTGTGCGTTCAGCAAGAGATGCAAGTCTTTCAGATACTTCGGCAGGTAGCCGTAGAGATACAGAACTCATAAAATACTCCTTCAATTTCCTTAAAATGTCAAAGACAGTAGATTTTCGTACAAAAACACCTTAATTAAAATCATGTAAATCTTAAAGAGTAATTTCATATAATATTATTAAGGGACTTAAAGCTACACCTCCACTAAAAAAAATAATTATTATCGATACAAAAAACATTGCGAATCAGAGATATTTTTTTATAACTAACATATTAAATTCATAATAATAACATTTCACTTGTATTCAAGCCTAAAATTTGATTTAGATACGCTTACCCTGCATTAGCCTTGACAGGCTATTGCCACTTTTCGGAAAAATCTATATATTGACCAACGTGATAACAAAATGCTCATTTGTTATCAATACGGAATTGAAAAAGGAGTAGAATATGAATTCTATTAAACGTGCGCTTTTATTGGCTTTGGCATTAGTGGCTCCCTTGGCTTTCGGTGCGACATCAAGCAGTGCTGCCGAACCCATTAAAATTGGTGTGTATCTTCCGCTCACAGGGCAAAATGCCTTTGGCGGTAAATTGGAGCTGGAAGGTGTGCAACTTGCTCACAAGCAAATGCCTGAAATTCTAGGACGTCCCGTGGAGTTAGTCGTAGTTGACAATAAATCCGACAAAGTTGAAGCTGCCAATGCAGTGAAAAGACTTACTGAGCGTGACAAAGTAAACGCCATCATCGGAACCTATGGTTCTTCCTTGGCCATGGCCGGCGGTGAAGTGGCAGAAAAAGCCAAAACTCCGGTAGTAGGTACTTCTTGTACCAGTCCCTTGGTAACTCAAGGTAAAAAATATTATTTCCGTGCCTGTTTCATCGATCCCTATCAAGGACTTGGAGCAGCTCAATACGCCATTGAAAAGCTTGGTGCCAAAAAAGCCGGCATACTTATGGACGTTGCCAATGACTATGCCGTTGGTCTTTCCGTCTTCTTTAAGCGTGCTTTCACCAAACTTGGCGGTGAAGTGGTCAGCGAAATGAAATACAGCTCCGGAGACCAAGATTTCACAGCTCAACTTACTGAACTTATTTCACAAAAACCTGACATCGTCTTTATGCCCGCATACTTTGCCGAAGGTGCCATTATCATGAAGCAAGCCCGTGAACTTGGCGCAACTTTCCGCCTTATGGGCGCCGATGCCATGGATAACCCCGACACCGTAAAAATCGCAGGTAAAGCTTCCGAAGGCTTTTTGTTAACCGCTTTCCCCTATGCTGCCAATATGCCAAACATGGGCGAAGAAGCCAAAAAATATACCGAAGCTTGGAATAAAGCTTATCCCAACAAAGAAACAAATATGAATGCCGCCCTTGGTTATACAACCTACATGATGATCATGGACGCTATCAAACGTGCTAACAGTGCCGATAAAGAAGCCATAACTGCTGCACTTGCCACCACCAAGAATTTACCGACGCCTTTCGGTAATCTTACCATCAATGCCACCCATGATGCGGAAATGCCCATCGGTATCATTGAAATTATAGATGGCAAACGCACCTATACCGGTGAAATTCAACCTAAATAATTTTGCCTTGCATATTTTGGGGGTAAGGAAACTTTCCCCCTTTATTTGAGTTTCAAAATGCTTTGCATTTTATGCGCAACGTCCTGTTGCGCATTCCAATTTTATGTTCAGATGAAAGCAACACGAACTCAAAATTTGGAATTATTCAATTTTAAATACTTTTTGCCAATGGAGTTTATAATGGCCAAAAAACCCAGCGTATCCCAAGAAGAAGCACGAGCAAATGCTTTAGAAACAGCCCTTAGCGGCATCGAACGCAAATACGGAAAAGGCGCCGTGATGAAACTTTCCGATGATGCCCACGTGGCAACGCCGGTCATTCCCACAGGTTCCATTGGTTTAGACTTAGCCCTTGGAGTGGGTGGCATTCCTCGTGGCAGGGTCACAGAAATTTATGGTCCCGAATCTTCAGGTAAAACCACTTTGACCTTGCATATCATTGCCGAATGCCAAAAACTTGGCGGCACATGCGCCTTTGTGGATGCAGAACATGCCCTTGACGTATCCTATGCTCGTCGCCTTGGTGTCAATACCGACGAATTGCTCATATCGCAGCCGGATTATGGTGAACAAGCACTTGATATTGCTGACCTGTTGGTACGCTCGGGAGCGGTGGATTTAGTAGTCATCGACTCCGTGGCAGCTCTCATACCGCAAGCAGAGCTTGATGGTACCATGGGTGAAACGCAAGTGGGCGGTCATGCCAGACTTATGTCCCATGCCATGCGCAAACTTACGGGTACCATTCATAAATCCCGTACATCCATTATCTTTATTAACCAAATTCGTATGAAAATCGGCGTGACCGGCTATGGTAGCCCCGAAACTACCACCGGCGGTAATGCTTTGAAGTTTTATTCTTCTGTACGCCTTGATATTCGCCGTATTCAAACCCTTAAGGATAAAGAAGAAGCCTTTGGTTCCAAAACAAGAGTGAAAGTCATGAAAAATAAAGTGGCACCACCTTTTAGGGAAACCATTTTTGACATTATCTATGGTCAGGGCATTTCCCGAGCCGGCGAACTCTTGGATCTTGGTATTGATGCCAAAATTGTGGAGCAAAGCGGTTCTTGGTTTGCTTTTGGGGCAGAAAAATTAGGTCAAGGACGTGAAAAAGTCCGTGCATTGCTAGATGAAAATCTTGAATTGCGTAACGCCATCGAAAGTAAAATTGTGGAACATCTTGGAATGCAATCCAAGGAATTTGTACCCGCTGCAGAAGAAATCGACGAAGACGACTCTACTTTTGAAGAATAATTTTTTATTTTATATTGCTACATATTAAGAGGTTACATTATGCTTACTGCCAAAGAAATTCGCCGCCGTTTTTTGAAATACTTTAAGGATTTTCAACATGAAGTTGTACCTTCTTCCCCGCTCATCCCACGCAATGACCCCACCTTGCTCTTTGCCAATTCCGGCATGGTGCAATTTAAGTCATTATTCCTAGGTGAAGAGAAGCGTTCCTATGTGCGTGCAACCACTGCACAAAAATGCTTGCGTGTTTCCGGTAAACATAATGACCTTGAAAATGTGGGGCGTACTTCACGTCACCATACTTTTTTTGAAATGCTTGGCAATTTCTCCTTTGGTGATTATTTTAAGGAAGATGCCATCCGCATGGCATGGAACTTTGTCACCGAAGAACTTAAGCTTGATAAAACAAGACTTTATGCCACCGTCTATAAAGACGATGATCAAGCCTTTGAGTTATGGCAAAAAATCGCCGGCTTTGGTCCCGAGCGTATTTTCCGTTTGGGAGAAAAAGATAATTTTTGGAGTATGGGTGATACCGGGCCTTGCGGTCCGTGCTCGGAAATCTTCATTGACCAAGGAGCAGAAAGAGCTTGTGGTCCCAATTGCGGCATAGGTCAATGTGATTGCGATCGTTTTTTGGAAATCTGGAACCTTGTTTTTATGCAATACGAACAATCTGCCGACGGTACACGCACGGAACTGCCGCATCCTTCCATTGATACAGGCATGGGGCTTGAGCGTGTATCCTCCGTATGCCAAGGAAAATTCTCTAACTTTGATTGCGATTTATTTCAGGATATTATACAATATTCAGCCGAACTTGCCGGTGTAAAATATGCCTTTAGCGATCCCGATACCAACGACGTGGACACAGCTTTAAGAGTTATTGCCGACCATAGCCGTGCGGCAGCTTTTCTCATTGCCGACGGTACCCTTCCTTCCAACGAAGGGCGTGGTTACGTACTCAGGCGTTTGTTGCGCCGTGCCTTGCGCTTTGGTACGCTCATGGGCTTAAATGAACCCTTTTTATACAAAACAGCGCATCGGGTGACTGAAATAATGGGTGAAGATTATCCGGAACTGCTTGCCAGTGCCGATTTCATTGCTCGTGTGGTACGAGAAGAAGAAGAGCGTTTCTCTTTAACCCTCGAAAAAGGTTTGCATATTTTAGAAGAAGAACTCACTTGCCTTAGTAAAGAAGGCAAGGATACCCTTTCCGGTTCGCTGTGCTTTAAGTTGTATGACACCTTTGGTTTCCCATTGGATATCGTCAATGATATTGTGGAAAAACGTGGTGTTAAGGTGGATGAAGAAGGCTTTAATACCTGTATGGCAGAGCAAAAATCCAGAGCCCGTGCCGCACAAAAAAGTTCCGGTCTTTTAAATACCCAAGGTCAAGATGCTTCAAAGCTTTTTGCCCCCATTCACGAACAAGGTATACATACTGAATTTGTGGGCTATACCCGGTTAAGCTGCGATTCAAGAGTGGTAGCCATGCTTGATGCCGAAGCTCTGCCCGTTGAAAAGCTTGATGCCGGGCAAAACGGCTTTGTTATCACAAGACTTACGCCATTTTATGGAGCTTCCGGCGGACAAATGGGTGACCTCGGAAACATAAAATCCATCGGCGATCCACAAGGTACTGCAAAAGTTACCGACACTTTAAAGCCCTTTGTCGATCTCATTGTACACGCTGTAAGCATGGAAGAAGGCAGTATTTTACTTGACCAAGAAGTAACCCTTACCGTCACCGAAAATGATCGCTTGGCTTCCGCACGCAATCACACGGCAACGCACCTTCTGCACGCATCGCTCAGACGCATCTTGGGTAAGCATGTACAACAAGCCGGTTCCTTGGTGGCACCTGAACGTTTGCGCTTTGACTTTACACATATTGCCGCTTTAACCGAAGATGAACTCTTGGCCATTGAACGAGACGTTAATCGTGCTATTTTAGCAGACTTCCCCGTTGAAGCAGAAGTAATGAGCCAAGATGCGGCACAAAATTTAGGCGCAATTGCTCTTTTTGGTGAAAAATACGGCGATGAAGTACGAGTACTCAGCATTGGAGATTGCAATGGTAATTGTAAGGAATCCATAGAACTTTGCGGAGGAACGCACCTTGAGCGTACCGGTCAAGCAGGAGTTTTTTGTATTTTATCGGAATCCGGCATTGCCGCCGGCACAAGGCGCATTGAAGCTGCCACCGGCTGGAATGCCCTTGGTATTATGCAAGAACAAAGAAAGGCTATGAATGCTCTGAGTACAAAATTCAAATGCAAAACAGAAGAAATGTTACCTCGTTTTGAAAGCTTGCAAAGTGAAAATAAAAAATTACAAAAAGAACTTGAGAAACAAATGCATATGTCTGCCAGCAGTCAAGGCAAAGACCTCATGGAACATGCTGAAGTTATAGCGAACATAAAAGTGCTCTGTTATAATGTGGGCACGGTTACTCGTAAAAACCTACGTGATTTGATGGACGATGTACGCTCAAAACTTCCTTCGGGTATTGCTTGCCTTGTGGGCACGGAAGAAGTGGAAGGTGAAATTAAAGTGCACTTACTCATCTATGTTTCCAAAGATTTACACGAAACTTTCACCGCACCGCAATTGGTGAAAATTGCCGGAGTGCATGTGGGCGGCTCCGGTGGCGGCAGACCGGACTTTGCACAAGCCGGCGGCAG
>CAYJHV010000025.1:0-3767 GCA_964369825.1 uncultured Desulfovibrionaceae bacterium
TTTTTGATTATTTTGTGTATCGTTTGCCGATGGCTTATTTTCTTCCTTCTCTCCGGGTTTTGCTTTTTCCTCATAAGGTATGGCAAGAGGAGGGGTTTCAAGAGGAGTCGGAGTAGCTGAAGCTACAGGGCTTTCCTTTATCGTGGGAACTTCAACTTCTTTGGAAGCTTCCACAACCTTGGGAGGCTCTACAACCTTGGGAGGCTCTACAACCTTGGGAGGCTCTACAACCTCCGGAATTTCAATGGGGTCTACAACTTCAACTTCTTCAGACACAATAGCAACAGTTGACTCATGACTTTCTATAATCTCAGCCTTTTCAGGCACAACAACCTGCTCTTGTTCCTGAATTTCTTCGGGAACAACTTGCGGAATTTCCTTGGGAATTTCCTTGGGAATTTCCTTGGGAATTTCCTTGGGTGGAACAGCAACCTCACGAACTTCGCTCTTGATGGTTGCTTGTGGCGGCGGAATACTTACCGCACCGGTACTCACCACATTGACGCCCGGAGAAGGTACAGCAGTTTTTTCCATTATATTTGCCGGGGTATTGGCGGAGGCAGAAGAAAAAGGCAGTATGCCGGGATTTATATATTCATTATACGTAATAAGTCCCATTCCCAAGAGTAAAACTGCCACAATGACAATAGCAACATTTTTATTCATGATTACACCAACTTGCTTGAAAGTAGTTTGCGATAATAAAGCAATAATTGAAAATAGCACAAAAGAGTAAAAAAGAAAAGAGCTACAAAAGCTCTTCATCGTTTTTTATTACTAAAAAGTCCTGCACACTCTGTTTTGCCGTTTTGAAAAATTTTTAAATTCTAACAGCAAAATTATATTTGAAAAAATGGTGCAAAAGCTCTTATTATGTCAATTAACTCTTTGGTGACAACCCAAACTTTTTCGATTGCGCAAAGCTGCTTGTGTGATGACATAGGCAGTATGTGAACCATGGAAAAGCTGAATTAATGCAGGGGAGATGAAAGTATGTCGATAAAAATCATGAATATGACGTGAAAGTTCACGTAAATCTTGGAAAGCTCGGCGTAAACGTGCACTATTGCGACTGATTCCCACATAATTCCACATGGTATGCCTGATGGTAGCCCAATCTTGAGCAATGAGGGCGGGATCGTCATTTTTTTCTCGTCCCAAATGCTCCCAATCGGGAATGGCATCGGCAAGGCTTGCGGAAATACAATCTTCGCCTCGACTACGTGCCGCAATGTCTTTTGCCGCCGCATGACCCCACGTCAAAGCTTCCAATAACGAAGTGCTGGCAAGACGATTTGCACCGTGTACGCCTGTGCACGCACATTCACCTATGGCATAGAGACCTTGCAGCTCTGTTCTGCCGAGTAAATCTGTGAGTATACCTCCACAAAAATAATGGGCGGCAGGAACCACGGGAATATGATCTTTACGAATATCCACACCAATATTGGCACAATTTTTATAGATGGTGGGAAAACGCTTTTCCAAATCCTGCTCAATGGGACTTGCGTCCAAATACAGACAGGGTGTGCCGGTGGAAAACATTTCATTAACCATTGCCTGCGAAACTATATCTCGAGGCGCAAGATCCTTGCGAGCATCATATTTATGCATAAAAGCATTGCCGTCTGCATCTAAAAGTACAGCACCTTCACCACGCATAGCCTCGGTAATAAGCTGGCATTGTTTGTCTATTTTACTGTACAATGCTGTTGGGTGAAATTGTACAAATTCCACATTGGCAAGAGCCACCTGCGCCCTATGCGCCATGGAAATGGCTGATCCCACTGAAGATATGGCATTGGTTGAATGTAAAAATATACTGCCCACACCGCCGCTGGCAAGAATTGTCCAAGGTGCGAGCAAGGTTTGCACCTGACTTAAGGCCTTATTGTAAACATAGGCACCGGCGCAACGATTTTCCACTCGATAACGATAATCCGAACGGCGTCCGTGATGCCTGCTGGTAAGCAAGTCAATGGCATAGCATTGCAACATACACGTAATACGAGGGTGCTCTTTAATGGCAACAATGAGCGCTTGCATAATGGAGGCACCGGTATAGTCGGCAGTATGTAAAATTCGTGCCAAGCTGTGCCCGCCTTCTCGGGTTAAATCCCAATGGCCTTGAGCATTTTTATTGAATGGTACTGCCACTCGCTGCATAAGCACACGCTCAACCACCTGCGGTCCTTCATTGCAAAGATATTTAACCGCTTTTGCATAGTTATAATTATGACCGGCATTTAAAATATCTTGCTCCAAGGTCAAGCTATCGTCACCACTTGCTGATTTATAAATGATACCGCCTTGTGCCAACTCGGAATTACCGCCGCCAAGCTCATCTTCGGAAGAAATGAGTAAGACATCCACACCGGAATCCGCAAGAGTAAGGGCAGCCGTACAACCGGCAAGACCGGAACCTATGATTAAGACTTGGCTATGTTGGCGTATTTCCATTGATACCTTCTATGCGCATCCCAAGTAAAAATTACGTTCTATAATTTTCATTTAAAATTGGAAGGGTAAGCGTTAAATGATACGTGCACTACTCAGGGCTTTGATCCATATCCATAATTCGCCCTTGAAGCCACATGTAAGCATCTATTTCATGACCCACTTGCGGCTCGTAATCTTTAAGCAATGATGCAGGAACATATAACATAATATGTAGCGGTTCACGTTCAGGCATGGGGAAATCCATGCGTAACATGGTAATTTCCAATTTATCAAGGGTACACTTATCTATTTCGGCAATAATACCACGAGCTTCATATTCACCAAAGACTCGTCCCGGACGAATAAGATGTTTGCCTGCAAGATTAACTTTAAGAGTTGGAACATCTAGACGACTTTTGCCGGGATGCTCCTTAAGCCAGCTCTCGGCATGGGCTTCATAAATGGGACCTTGGGTAATGGTAATTTCATCAAGCAAAGCACGACGTACACCAAAGGCTAAGCCTGCAAGTACAAAGGTATGCATAACCCCCGGTGTAAGATCCATTTTATCTCTAAAATACAAAGGATTATAAAACCACAAGGGATTTTGTCCTTCAATGACGGTGACGGCCACTTGCGCTTCCACACCGGACTTCCATGGTACCACCGAATGTACTTCAAAATCATTGTTAAAGCCTTCCAAAAGTGGCATGACCGACAATGGTTCGAGTTTATCGTCAGCTTCTTTTCCTTTGTGTAAAACTGCACCTGCTCTTAATGGTTCGTCTTTTGGCCATACCATGAGCAGGGTTTCTGCATTATCTTTTTGTAAATGCCATGAAGGACGAGTGGCTCCTTCTTGTATAATGGTACCAAGAACTTGGGGTAAAAGGTTTTGGGGATTACCGAGCAATACGGCCCAAGGCTGTCCAAGTGCTTCCACATGCTCTCGATTATCTTGCAATGTAGCCTGCTCTTCTTGTAAATCTTGCTCTTTTAAATTTTTTTTCTTAGCCATATTCTCACCTTTTAGTATATTTCGTCATATATAACAACTGCATTCGCTGTCATCGAGTCATAAAAATCCAATTTTCCAATGTACATTACATAAAATTCATTCGTGGTAAAGAACATATTTTATGGGTAAAGTACAGTTTTTTTTGCGTATGGGCTTCCTTAAAGTTACGTGATGCCAAAGTATTATAAAACCTTGCACAATGAATTGCGCAGAGCTCTTCATTTTTGCTAAGTTAAGGTAAAAGCCATGTAAAGCAATTTTTTATTTACGAAGTAAATAAAAAATTGCGTGTAAAAAGTTTTTGGGGGAC
>CAYJHV010000025.1:3777-9509 GCA_964369825.1 uncultured Desulfovibrionaceae bacterium
CGCGAGGGTCTGGGGGAGGAGGCCTTTTTTCAAAAAGGTCCCTCCCCCAGAAAAAATTACAATGTCATGTACTTAAATTCCATAAAAATTGTGTATTAAATTCCAGCTTGCGTACACACTTCCATCATACGCTCCAGCGATGATTTGGCTGTGGGTATTTGTTCCTTGGGTATGCGTACCGCCTGCGCTGTACCACTTTCAATATCTTGTAATGTTTTGAGCAACTTACTCTCGGTAATAAGTCCCATATCCTTACAGTACACTGAACGCAAGGGGATAACGGTACATTGCGTAGCATAGGTATCTCGCAAGCGATTCACCAAATTGCCTTCGGTGCCGACGATAACGGTACTACCTTGCGGAGAATTTTTCACCGCTTCAATGAGGTAGGTGGTAGAACCTGAACCGTCGGAAGCGGCAACAATTTCGGGTGGACATTCAGGGTGTACCACCACACGACAATTTTTGTGTTCACGACGAAAAGCATTCATTTGCTCAACGCTAAATTCTTCATGTATGGGGCAATATCCCGGCCATAACAACATTTTTGCTTGGCTTATGGCAGACATATCCAAATTTGCTCCATCATTGTCCACATTGAGAATATGCCAATCCTTGGAAGTCAAGCCCAATTGCACTGCCATATTTTGTGCTAAATTTTTGTCCGGTAGAAAGAGCACGGCACCGCCATTTTTTCCTTCGGCAGCTTTTTTCAATGCCCATTCAAGCATGATTTTGGCATTGGCTGAGGTACATACAGCCCCACCATAACGCCCCACCACATCCTTAACGGCAAGGGAAGTATTCACATAGGCAAGGGGCACAATACAGCGCCCTTCTTCTGTGGCTTTGGCATGTAAAATGTTCATAACACTTTCCAACTGATCTGCCGGAGTCATGAGCGACATGTCACAGTTGGCTTTTTCGTCGGGAATATAAATATTTTGCCCATCACGAGCGAGTAATGCGCCTGATTCAGCCATAAAATACACGCCGCAAAAAATAATATGCGGCGCAGTTTCAAGAGCTACTTTACGAGCCAATTCCAGTGAATCGCCGGTAATATCACAGTGTTGTATTACATTCTCATGTTGATAATGATGCCCGACAATGCACAGGCTATCTCCAAATTTTGCTTTTAATCTTTGTATTTCTTGTGTTTTCATGTAACCCTCTTTTTTATGGCAAACTAATTCTTAAGCTAAAATCGGCAGTCTTTGCCGAATGCGTTAAACGTCCCACTGAAATAAAATCGGCACGACGCAAAGAGCCCTTGCTGAGCGCATATTCACGGATATTTTGCATGGTAATGCCGCCGCTCAGCTCTACTTCTATCTCATTGGGAATAAGCGGCAAACATGAAATCAAATCATTGGGAGATTCACCGTCAATGCCCATATTGTCAAGCATAATGCGATCCACTTGCATCATGACTGCCTCAAGTACCTCCGCACCTGTACGGCATTCCACTTCAATGGGCGGACAAGGATAATAGGTAGAACGTAATTTATGTACGGCAGAGCTGATGGAACCGCAAGCATCAATATGCGTATCCTTAAGCATCAGAATTTCTGTTAAATCCCGTCGATGATTAAAACCGCCTCCCATGCGCACGGCATATTTTTCAAGCCAACGCATACCCGGCATGGTTTTGCGTGTATCCAAAAGGCGCACTCCGGTACCCTGTAATTTTTGCACATATTTTGCTGTAAGGTTGGCAATGCCGGATAATCGACAAATATAGTTTAAGATAACTCTTTCAAGTTTTAGAATATCAATACTGGCACCATATATTTCAGCAATTTTACTACCGGCAGCCACTTGCTCGCCTTCCATAACATAAGGACGATAGGAGCACTTTTTGCCTCCTAGTTTAACATATTCGTCAAAAATCATGGATATCAACGGAATTCCCACCACAAAAGTATTTTCTTTTGCCACAATATGCGCTTGGGTAGTTTGCTCCGGCGTAAAAATACCTTCAGCTGTGAGATCTCTGCCGTCTTCTTCAATGGCTAACACAATGTTTTGCCCAATGGTGACGAGACTGGCAGGCGTAAAGTAATCCTGAAATGTAACATTTGGCATCTTGTCCTCCATATGGCTTAATGCTATAAGTCCCCAAATCACGAAGCCAAAACATATATACGTCATGGAAAATTCGGAGACAGTATTCCTTTTTACCTAGGCTTTATGTAGTGATATGGTAGGCTTTCGTCAAGTAAAAGAATGCATGATTTTTTTCATAAATAAAAATATGCAGTGGTCAAAAGGAATAAAAAGGTGATAAATATGTTGAAAGATGAAGAAAATACCAAACAAAACCAAGAGAACGTTTTGGAGCAAAAATCAAGTAATATTGACACAAAGTCACCTATAACACAACAAGAAGAAGAATACAAAGCCGGCGATTGGATGCAAGTGCCCGATGTATGCCGTGAGTTAAGAGAAAACGGCGATATTGGAGCTGCCTTTGCTCACCCGGCGGATATGGCCGATCATATTGAAGATTTAAGCCTTGAAAAGCAAGTCTGTGTTTTGGAAAATTTACCTCGTGAAGATGCCGCCGAAGCCCTTGCCGAGCTTGACGAAAGCGTGGCCGTTGATGTTTTGGAAAATCTTGATCCGGACACGGCAGCGCAAATCATTGCCGAAATGTCGCCGGACGATGCTGCCGACGTTTTGGAAGATCTTGACGAAGATCACCGAGATGTGCTGCTTGGCAAACTTGAGAAAGAAGATTCCGAAGAACTGCGTAATTTGCTTAACTTTGACTCCAATTCTGCCGGCGGAGTTATGAATACCGAAATTATTCTGCTCAATCAAAATATTACCGCCGATGAAGCCATCAAACAAATTCGCCGAGAAATGGAAGATAAAGAAAGCCCTTATTATGCCTATGTGGTGGATGAATTGGATATTTTGGTGGGAGTTCTTTCTTTGCGAGACCTTATGCTTTCACGCCCGGGAATTTTGCTTAAGAACGCCCTCTCCTCACATGCGGTGATCAGCGTAACCTATGATATGGAAAAAGGAGAAGTGGCAAGCTTGCTCTCACACTATAATTTTATGGCCATGCCGGTGGTAGACTACGAAGGACATATTATGGGCGTTGTAACGTACGATGATATTTTGGATATTATCCACGATGAAGCCAGTGCCGATATGCTTGGCATGGTGGGTGCCGACCCCGAAGAAACCATTGACACGCCTTGGTTTGAATCGGTACGCAAACGCTTGCCTTGGCTCTTGGTCAATCTTTTCAATTCTGCCATTTCCGCTTCTGTGGTCTATATGTTTGAAGGCTCCATTGCCAGCATGGCCATCCTTGCCGTACTCATGCCCATGGTGGCAAATCAAGCCGGCAATACCGGACAACAAGCCCTTGCCGTTATTATTCGCCAATTGGCCACCGAACGCTTTGACGCCAAACGCTCTTGGCTTGCGGTCTTACGTGAAGGAAAAATCGGTTTTACCACCGGCAGCATCATGTCCGTATTGGCATTTTTGGTGGTCTGGGCTTTTACCTTAAACCCCGTCCTTGGTATGGTTATGGGCGGCGCATTACTCTTTGATATGCTGCTCGGTGCCGTTGCCGGCGGCTCCATACCCTTGATTTTACGTGCTCTTGGGCGTGATCCGGCGCACGCTTCCAGTATCTTTTTAACAGCTATTACCGACGGCGCAGGTTTTTTTATTTTTTTGGGACTTGCCACTCTTTTTATACTGTAATAGCTTAATATTATAATAGAATAAAAATATTTGCCTTAATTAAAAAATACCATTATACTAGGAAAAGAAAATGTCGCTAGAAATAAAATACACAATAACTTCCCTCAACCTATTGTCGTTGGTTTCGAAGCTATGAATATGTTTGTGGCAGTGCTTACGGTGGAATTTATTCTGCACGGTAATGACTCTTTGAAAGGAAAAAGGCGTGTGGCCAACAGCCTCAAGCAAAAGGTGCGCAATACTTTCAATGTGTCCATTGCAGAAGCCGGTACCGCTGATTCCATGACACATTTGCGCCTTGCCGTGTGTTCTCTTTCCAATAGCGAACAACATTTACAAAGTCGTATGGACAAATGCCTTGCCATGATGGAAGCAGTATGCCCGGAAGAAATGGTCTACAGTCACATTGAAATTTATGTTGCAAGCAGTTAAAATTATAATTATTTAAACCTTGTCTTGGTATTATAACAGAATGAGTTACATTAAAAGCCTTTACGCAAAACCTTATTATGCGCCGGCAAAAGAAATTGCCGAAATATTACAGAAATATACAATCATTGGCTTGGTGGCACACACCAATCCCGATGCCGATGCCCTAGGTTCCATGCTTGCCTTTGCTCATGGTCTGAAAAAAATTGGCAAGACCATTTATTTATGCAATGCTTCTCCAAAACCCGAGTATTTGGCATGGATGCCCTATACGGGACCATTATATACGGAATTTCCAAAGGATATGCCGCAACCGGAAGTGGTCATCGTGCTTGATTGCGGCGATGAAGCACGCCTTGGGCAAGCGGAAGAGCATGTCCTTAGCTATCCCACTATCAATATTGACCATCACTTAAACAATCCGCAGTTTGGCACAGTATACAATTGGTCGGATCCTACCATGGCAGCCACAGGGCAAATGGTGGCCGCCGTTCTTTATTATATGGATATTGAGTTGGTGGGTCACGTGGCAGAATGTATTTATACAGCAGTAAGTTCCGATACGGGAAATTTAGCCTATGGCAATACCACCGAAGATGTTTTTTTGCTTTGTGCCTATCTTATACGGTTAGGTTTGAAATTCACCGAAGTTCGTCAAGAATTGGATAATACGTGGCATTTGGAACGTATGCACCTTTGGGGTACGCTCATGAAAAGCCTTGTGCTTGAGCGTCAAGACACAGTTGCTTTGGCAGAAGTTTCCCTGCAAACATTGGAAGACAATAAAGCCAGCACCGAAGATTTGGAAGGTTTTGCAGAGCATTTACGCCGTTTACGTGGGGTACGCATAGCCGGTTTTGTACGTGAAGATGCAGAAAACTCTTGCAAAGTCAGTTTGCGATCTTCCGGAAAAATTGATGTTCGTGAAATTTTGGCAGCCCTTGGCGGCGGTGGACATCGCAATGCAGCAGGTGCCACTTTAAAATACTCCTTGCAAGAAAGCAAAATCATTGTATTACAAGAAATTTTGCGCTGGCTTGATGACAACAAACTCTAAAATGATTATGTCCGCAAATACTACAGAAAAAAAAATTCAATTACCGCAAGCGCATGGCGTTTTAATCTTAAATAAGCCCAAAGGTCCCACTTCGGCACGTTGCCTGAGTGCACTCAAACGCCTTGGTCAAAAAAAGATTGGTCATGCCGGTACCCTCGATCCCATGGCCACCGGAGTACTCTTGGTTTTGCTTGGGCAGGCGACAAAGATTTCCGGTCATCTCTTGACAGACGGCAATAAAATCTATAGCGGTACAATAGAGCTTGGTAAGCAAAGCGATACGTGGGACATTGAAGGCAACATCCTTGCCGAAAAATCTTATGCGCATATTACAGAAGCACAAGTGCTTGAGGTAATGCATAGCTTTTTTGGCAAAAGCCAACAAATAGTACCGCCCTACTCTGCTGCCAAACATCAAGGACAAGCCTTGTACAAGCTTGCCCGTGCGGGTAAAGAAACGCCCGTAAAAATGAAAGAAATAGAAATTTCACACATGGAAGTGCGTGATGTGCGT
>CAYJHV010000025.1:9519-10489 GCA_964369825.1 uncultured Desulfovibrionaceae bacterium
CATCCCTTTGGTCTTGACGAAGCACATACCTTGGACGCCATAACGGCTAATCCGGAAAAATTGCAAGAATGGCTTATGCCCATTGCACGTGCCTTGCCGCACTGGCCTGTGCTCACACTCACAGCGCAAGAAGAAGCAAGGCTGAAAAACGGTACGCCCGTGGCATATCGTAGTGCAAAAATGCAAGAGCACCAAGCCCCTTGTATGCACAAAGAAAGAAATGGGAACCTCGATCTTTGTGCTGACATGGTCAGCGTGGATACTCAGCACTTTAGACATGCTGAGCAAGATAATAACGCTTTTTTACCCCAAAATATTGGTACAAATGCGCTTTTATTGGCTGAAAACGGAACGCCGCTGGCTTTGGCAAGCAAGAAATTGCTGCACAATGCGCCTTTTTGGACAGTGCTGAGGGGTCTTTGGTGATGACTGTTTATTTGGGACTAAGGTTTTACCTTAGTCCATAACATTAAAAATTCTATGGAGAATTGCTGTGGCTATGAATGCTGAACAAAAAAAAGTTGTTATTGATGTACACGCCCAACATGAAGGCGATACGGGATCTCCCGAAGTACAAGTTGCCCTTTTAACTGCACGCATTGAAGGTCTTACCGGACATTTCAAATCACACAAGAAGGATTTTCACTCCCGTACCGGTCTTTTGAAAATGGTTGGACAACGCCGTAAATTGTTAAAATATTTGCGCAACAAAGACGTACAACGCTATCGTGCACTCATTGAAAAATTAGGTTTACGTAAATAAATAAGTACATTAACAGCTCAAGAAAATGTTCATATTTTCTTGAGCTGAGCATATCTTCACAAATATTCGATAAATAAATTATCCATAAAATACTAATTTATTATAATAGTTAATTTTATTTATTTGTGAAATGTGCTCTTTTGCTTAGTATGCTATTTTTATTAAGAAAGCGTTGACTGTATACACATTATAACGCACAGAGAAGAT
>CAYJHV010000026.1:0-5467 GCA_964369825.1 uncultured Desulfovibrionaceae bacterium
GAAAAAATTATGAATTGGAATCAATGACCTGAAGAATTTTTTGACAAGCTGTTATAGGAGTTGAAAATTATCCTAAAATGTATTATATTACCTCTGACTTGTGAGGTAAACAAACCAATGTGATTAAGCTATGGAGAATACCTCATAAATATTTTAATTATTAATAATATTTAACAAATATTTATAAAAAATGTTTATGGAGAAAAACGTGACTGTATATTTACAACATTATTTTAATCCGGATATACATGAACGTAGGCTTAAGCCCACTCCGGGCAACAAAAAAATGCTCCATGACCTTGGATATGTACAAAATGTTTATGCAGGTCAATTGCTTGCGGAATTTTTACCGATTTCCAAGGTGAAAGAAGCAGAAAAGCGTTTTGTTTTTTCTGAGCCAATTTTTCCTTTGGGCATAAATACCGAACTTGATGCCCAAAATCCTCATCGTCTCTTGGCAAGCACTAAAGGCTATGTGACTTATGAGCAAGGTAAAATTTGTGTCAAATCATCTTTGAAGGTACATTCTGATGTGAGTTTTCACACGGGAAATATTCTTTCTTTAGCCGATGTGGCCATAGCCGGAAATGTGCGTGCAGGCTTTGAGGTGTCGGGAGACAATGTGCTCATCACCGGTATGGTGGAAGGCGGTATTGTGCACGCACATAAATCACTTTCCATACAAGGAGGCGTGCGTGGCGGTGTCAGTAAACATTGTCAGTTGGCAGCACAAAAAGACATACGCATCGCCTTTGCAGAAAGCGTAGAAATTCAATGTATTGGCAATCTTATTATGGAAAAAGATTGTTTGCACAATACCGTATATGTCGGAAGAAACAGTTTGATAAAAGGACGTTTGCTTGGTGGCACCTTGCATGGACGCCAAGGGGTGCTTGTGGCAGGCAGTGTGGGGAATAAGGCAGGGACAAATACAAAAATTTTTTTAGGGTACGAGCCTAAATATATATACAAACTCGAAAAAATTAATAAAAAATTGTCAAAACTCAGCGAAGTGTTACGTCATTTGAACGCTGTTGCCGGGCATTTGCCTCCGAATGCGTCAGAAACCAGTCAGAAATTGTATAAAACTCGTAGTAGACATCAACTTTTAATGGGTATGCGGCAGATTTTATGGTCCCGTTTACAGCTTGACGAAGCACATAACAAACATTGTAAAGTGGTGGTTATGGGTGATGTGTATCCCGGTGTGGAAATTGCCATCGGGCAATCCTATTTACGGGTGGAAGAAGTGCAAAAATGTGTTGTGTTTTCCCTTATCAATGATGAAATTGTGTGTTCACCTTATACACCGGCGAAAAAATAATGATACAAGCAAAAATAATCCAAAAAGACAATGAGCATCCCGATATTATGGTGGAGCGTTCCGGGCAGTCACCATTATATATGCTTGGCAGCGGCGGGAAAAAACGTGAAGAAGATATTGTTGCCACATGGGAAAGAAAAGAAAATACAACTCAATTACCTGTTTTCTTAGGTTCAGGCTTTGGTTATGGCGTGCTTGCCTTGCTTAAAAATTACTCCGGTCCTCTTGCCATCATTGATAAAGAATCAGATATTCAAGAGCTGACAAAAGTTAAAGTAAAGCTTGAAGAATTCTGTACGCCCGAACAATGGTCAAATATTTTTTGGATTGACAGCAACAATCAAGATGAAGTTTTACGCCTGCTCACCCTTTGGCAAAAGAAACATGACGGTCTTGCCTTTGTTCCATTTATTCACCCTTTTTATGCTCGTTTGCATAAGGAATGGTATGGATTTTTACGTGAACAAATTACTGCCAGCCATAATTATGATTTTTGGGGAAAAGTTCGAAAACCCCGCTTTGCCCATGAAAATCCTCGTGTTTTACTCATAACCAGCAAATATTTTCTTATGGGCGAATTGGCTCATGCCTGTAAAAAATTAGGGCTTGAGCACACTCTTTTGACCATACCCGATGAATCCATTGCCAGCAGTGAATTTGTAAAAACTTTTCTCAATGCCGTGGTGAGCTTTCAACCTGATTGCCTTATCACCTTAAATCATTTGGGACTTGATAAAGAAGGCATTCTCATGGGGCTTTTGGAGCAATTGCAATTACCGCTTGCCTCGTGGTTTGTGGATAATCCTCATCTTATTGTCCATGAATATCAAAATCTTAAAAGCCCGTGGGTATATATCTTTACTTGGGATATGGACAATATCGACTCCTTGCATAAGCTTGGATTTGAGCATGTTTCCTATTTACCTCTTGGTACCAATACCGATATTTTTCGTCCAAATAATCAAGGGCAATCCTCTTGGAAAAGAGATATTTCCTTTGTGGGCAATTCCATGCTCTATAAGGTACAGTCACGTCTTGCGAAAACGCTTCTTCCTTTAACTCTTTTAGATACTTTTGAAAAAGTTGCCTTGGATTTTTGTCACAGTCATGAACGTTCTGTGGTGGATTTTTTAAAGCATCATGCTCCTACTGAATATGCACTCTATGCAGCCTTGCCAAGCAGCGGCGATCGCCTTGGCTATGAAACTGCCCTTACGTGGGAAGCCACAAGAGTATATCGAGCCGCATGTGTCGCAAAAACTTTGCCTTTCAATCCTCTTTTGGTGGGTGATGATGGTTGGAATTATATTTTCAGTAAAGAAAAAGGACAATTTGCTTTACATAAAGAACTCAACTACTACAGCGAATTGTCTGCATTTTATCCGCTTTCTTCCATTAACTTTAACTGTACCAGCAAACAAATGAAAGGGGCGGTAAATCAACGTATTTTTGATGTTCCTGCTTGCAATGCCTTTGTGCTCACCGATTGGCGAGAGCAGATGGACAGTCTTTTTGAACCGCAAAAAGAAATTATTTTTTATAAAGAAAATGATGAAATACCGGATCTGGTACGTTATTACCTTACACATCCCGAAGAAAGAAAACGTATTACCACGGCAGCACGAAAAAGAGTTCTGGCAGAGCATACGTGGGAACATCGCCTGCAAAACTTACTTGCAAAAATGCGTCAAGTGTACGGCATTCACTCTCAAGTAAAATAAAAATTCACTTATACTAAAAATATATGCAAAAACCAATACTTGTACTTCAAATGCAGCGTATGGGAGATCTTATTTTAAGCTTTCCTCTCCTTGCCTTGTTACAAAAAAAGTATCCCCAAAACCCCACTTGGACAGTGGCAGAACAGGCATTTTTTTCTGAGTTTTATGACCTTGCGCCTAAGACAGTTTTTTTCCCTCCTTCAGCAGCAAAAGATTTACAAACTCAAGATTTTGCCATGGTCATCAATTTAAGCCATCGCAAAGATGCCATTGCTCTTGCCGGACAAGTGCGGGCCGAAAAACGCTATGGTTATTATAGTGAAAAAAATTATACCTACATAGGCGGCGATTGGTCATTATATAAAGCAAGTATTGTGCAAAATAACGTTTTTAATCTTTTTCACTGGAGTGATCTTTATCTTTTGGAGCATTTAAACGGTGAAAAAATTCCTCCATGGAGAAGTGTTAACAACGTTGAACAAAATGATAAAATAATAGGTATTTTTGTGGGAGCCAGTGAAAAAGAAAAACGCCCAACCCCACAGTTTTCTGCAAAACTTGCCAAAGCTCTCTCTCGTAAAGGATACCGTACATTTTTTTTGGGAGGCCCTGAAGATATTCCCATTGCCAACGAAGCGGTAAACTTAAGTGGTCTTAAGGGTTCGTCGCTGTGCGGCACTTTTAATTTGGAACAATTAGTCACAATCTTAAGGAAGTTGACACTTTTTATCACGCCGGATACCGGTCCCATGCACCTTGCCGCTTGGGTACATACTCCCATCCTCAATATTTCTCTAGGGCCTGTAAATCCTTGGGAAACAGGACCACGCTCGGTGCAATACGCAAACCTTGGTAAAAGAAATTACATTGTTCAACCGGACATAGATTGCTCTGCCTGTTGGAAAGCGTGCGCCGGAAAACAGCTTTGTCAAGAATTTCTGCACCCTGAGCGCATAGCCCTTTTGGCACATAGTTTAATACAAAATAATTCCGGCAATGACCTGCTCAAACGCATTGAATTACCAAAATTAAGTATTTATGAAACTGCCAATGATGCTCTGGGGCGTTATAATCTTATTCCCATAAATGACACAAAATCCACGGCACGCCATGACCTTGGAAAATTTTGGCAAAGCTGGTTTTGGTACCGTTTGCATAAAAGTGCAGTGCAAAAAGCTTTGCCCACACAAGAATTTCAACTTCTTTGCAGCAATCATACACAAACAAGTGAACTTTTACACCATGGAATTCGGATGTTTGGCAATACCTTTCGCAAAACATTAAAGCAATACTTTAAGTTTAAAAAAGCAAATTTTCCCAGAGAGACTTGGAAATACTTCCCTGTCCCCGTGCAACCTTTTAGTGGTTTTGTGCAACTTTATTTACAAAACAATGAATATTCACACGCAGCTTGGGAACAAGTTCTACAAGATTTAGATGATTTGTACACAATAACTACAAAATAATTCTTGTTTGTTTCATTCAAAAAAATCTGACTTAAAATAAAACAACTGTATAAATTTTATACAGGCAGAGGTTGCTTGTGTATAATTTTTGTACAGAAAAAACGAGAGAAGGTTGGCTATTATTTTTTTCTTTAACACTTTCACGCCTTAACAAACCCTAGTTTTTTGGCATGAAAAATGCTATAGCTTACCATCTTCTCAACATGGCTTGTGTCATAACATATTTATAAGGAGCTTTATATGAAGTTGTTAAAAATTACTGTCCCCATGCTGGCACTGCTTCTCTTGCCTTTCGCTGTAACTGACTATGCCCATGCACGCCATCACTCCCCTTGCATGAGAGCAGCGGCGGATTTAAGTAAAGTAACACCGGAACAAAAGAAAATTTTACATGAACTTATGCAAAAAACATGTGAGGAAAGAAATGTTTTGGAAGGTGAAATTTTTGTCAAAAAAAATGAATTGAAAGCCTTACATAATGCTTCTTTTCCAAGTGTTGATGCTATTGGAAAAAAAGCCTCAGAAATTAATGAATTGCATAAAAAAATACGTGATGGTCAAAGGGAACTTGGCAATGCCATCGATAAAACCCTTGGTCTTGAACCGGGTACGCATAATTTTGGATCCTGTATGAAAATGCATCGCGGTAAAAGAGATGGTCATGGTATGCACGGACGCAAAATGCATCATGAAAGAAGAGGCGGACCGCATGGAGCCATGATGGGCGATCCAAAGCATGAGCAGCGCAGACCGGCTCCACCGGTGAAAAATAGCCCGCCTGAGACACAAGATATTCCAAAAGAAGAGCATGTCCAAGGTTTGTAATATTTTTCCCCTTAAGCAAAAAAACATACTTCATTAGCAAATAATTTTCAGCTATTATGAAAATTTTATTTATTGAATACTTGTGGATATATGCTTAAAAAACTTACAAAATTTCTCACACCTCCAACTCC
>CAYJHV010000026.1:5567-10346 GCA_964369825.1 uncultured Desulfovibrionaceae bacterium
ATAACTTACCCCATTTTCAGTATGCAGGAATTGGTTGGTTTACTTGGAGGATCTATTTTTTTCTCTGACGACCCAACCTTGTACCCACAAGGTGTGGTCAGAAAACACGGTAAAGGATTTCAATTGTATTTGAGCAGTGGAATGTCCGAAGCCGATGAAAAATATTTTATTGCGCGATTGCTTGGCTATTTGTTCATGGAGATGGGCTATAAGGTTAATGAAGAAAAATGGTCTAAAAGCGAAATGTTTCCCCCAAAAGAGCCATTATCTGACTTACTTGTGGAGCGTATGGATTATTTTGCCACTGCCTTGCTTATGCCCATGAAGCTTTTCAATGAAAAATTTGAGCAATATGAGCGTGGTGATACCGAGAGACAATTAAATCTTATGGTAAAGTTTTTTAAAGTCTCAAGGGAAAAAATTCTGGAAAGACTGACGGAGCTGGAAGATTCTCAATAAATTAAAATTTTTTATTGATGATTATTTATTCAAATTATTAGTTATAAAGTTTTAGCAGCTTTATGCAACTGTACTAGTTTATTATGGAAGATTTCAAATTTAAAAATGAAGATGAGTATGTTTCACCGGCAGACTACAATCGTTTATTGACTGAGTTCAATGCCAGAGTGGCAGAGCTTCATAAAAAAACAGCAGAACTTGATAAAGTGCAACATAGATTGCATTATTATGAAGCTTTGGTGGAAGCTATTCCTATGCCTGTCTTTGCCAAGGACGGCAATGCTAGGTTTTGTATATTAAATAAAGCTTATGAAGATTTTTTTGTGGTGAAAAAAGATAATCTTTTGGGAACTTGTGTTTTAGATATGGAGCATTTACCAAAAGAAGACAGAAAAAGGTATCAACAAGAAGATCTCCACGCCATTGAAACCTGCACTGAAATCCATTATGAAACTAGTTTTCAACTGGCTTACAGACAAGTCTCTACACTTTATTGGAGCAAGGGCTTTGCCATTCCAAACTCAGAAGATAAAGGACTTGTGGGAGTTATCGTTGATATTAGCAAGCAAAAAAATCTTGAATGCCGTTTGGAAGAAAATATTGAAGAACATTTTTTCTGCCAAACACAGCTTATTCACTCCGTGGAACGCTTGCAACTTATGCTGGATACCATGCCTCTTTCTGCTCAAATGTGGTCAAAAGATCATAAACTCCTTATGTCGAGTAAGGAAATGGCAAAAATTTTTGATTTTAAATCACAAGATGAATTTATCAGAAATTTAGACAATCTCATGCCGTATCAACAACCAGATGGCACAATTTCTTCGGAAGCCTTTCATAAAATTTTGGATAATGCCTTTGAAAAAGGATATGCACGTGTGGAGTGGACGTTCCAGTCCTTGGAAGGTGAACTTATCCCCTTTGATATTATTTTAAACCGCAGAATTTTGCATGATGAAGAAATTTTATTAGTATATCTCAAAGATTTACGGGAGCATTATGCAAATTTAGAAAAATTGAAAGAAGCCCATGAATATAGCCGTACTATGTTGGATGAAAGTCCGTTTGGAACCATAATTTTTGATGAAGACTATAAACTTGTTGCGTGCAACAAAGCCATGGCAAAAATGTTTGGCTTAAATCATCGACATGAATTTATAGAACATTTTCACTCTCTTTATCCCGAACAGCAACCAGACGGGACTTTTTCCTTGGAAAAAATGCAAACGCTTTTACAAAATGTTTTCAGTAAAGGTTTTGGAAACGCATATTGGACAGGAAAAGATCTCGCCGGTGAACAAGTACCTTTGGAAGGAAAAGGAGTATGTACCAAACATAATGGGCAAAATATGGTAGTAGTCTTTTTTGATGACCTGCGAGAAGCTGAAAAGAATGCACAAAAAGTTTTAATGGCAGAAAATCGCACTCATGCCATATTAGAAGGTATTCCCATGGGAATTAATCTTTTAACAAGTGATATGCAAATAATTGATTGTAATGAAGAAGCCGTAAAACATCTAAGCTATGACGATAAGGATGATTTTTTTAATAATTTTGAAAATATGTTTCCTGAAACTCAAACAGACGGAACACTTACCGCAAAATTTATTGAAGAAAAATATGCCGAAGTTGCGCAATCCGGACACAGCCGATTTGAAATGCAAGTGTATAATAAATACCGTGAATTGGTACCTTTTGATATAACTTTTGTCCATGCGCATCTACCTCACGAAGAAATGTACATTGCCTATACTTTTGATTTGCGTGAAACCAAGGCCATGTTACATCAAATAGAATTGGCTAAAGAAGTCGCCGAAAAAAGCGCCTTGGCAAAGAGTGAATTTTTGGCCAATATGAGCCATGAAATACGCACGCCCATGAATGGTATTTTGGGACTTTTGCATATTTTGTCCGGTACCAAATTGGATAGTATGCAGCAAGATTATATGCAAAAAGCTTTATTTTCCACCAATGAACTTTTACGCATCATCAATGATATCCTTGATTTTTCCAAAATTGAAGCCGGTAAACTTGATATGGAAATGACTGTGTTTACCATTCATGATGTGTGCGCTGAAATCGAAAGTCTTTTCAGTACCGCCATTGAAAAAAAGTCTTTGTATTTTCATTTGGATGAAGGAAAACATGCCACCACGACGCTTTTGGGTGACCCCTTACGCCTAAAACAAGTTTTACTCAATCTTGTGGGTAATGCTATCAAATTTACCGGCAAAGGCGGCGTAAAAGTAAGTATTGAATCAAGTTTACAAGAAAATGATAACTTATTTTGTCGTTTTGCTGTAGAAGATACGGGAATTGGACTGAGCAAAGAACAAATTTCGCGTCTTTTCGATGCCTTTAGTCAGGCGGACAACTCAGTCACTCGTAAATACGGCGGTACAGGTCTTGGACTTGCCATTTCCAAACGCATTGTCAGTATGATGCAGGGAGATATATGGGTTGAAAGTGTACCTGGACAAGGTTCCATATTCTTTTTTACAGCCTATTTTGATGTTTCTGATGATAATGTAACACATTCATTATCGTACCTTGATATGCCAACCCAAAAACATGATAAAAAATATTCCGGGCATATTCTTTTGGTTGAGGATAATCATATAAATCAAATTATTGCCGAAGAATTATTGAAAGAGGTGGGGTATACCATAGATATTGCCAACGATGGGCAAGAAGCACTTTTTAAACTTGAAGAAAATAGCTATGATTTAGTGCTTATGGACATTCAAATGCCCAATATGGATGGGCTGACTGCCACAAAAATAATTCGTCAAAATCCAAAGTTTAAAAATTTACCCATTGTCGCCATGTCTGCCCATGCCATGACCGGCGATAAAGAAAAAAGCTTAAAAAGCGGCATGAATGATCATATCACAAAACCCATTTCCCCAAATGTACTTTATAATACCATAGTTTATTGGATGAAAAAGGATGTGGGGAAAAACACGTCTTCATAAATATTTGTAGCAAAATATTTAAATAAAAAATAACAGATAAAAATTTAATAAATAACAGAGAGGCTTATATGTCAAAAATGAATAAAGTGATACTTGCATATTCCGGTGGTCTTGATACCTCCGTCATTTTAAAATGGCTCATGGAAACATATAATTGTGAAGTTATTACTATGACCGCCGACCTTGGGCAAAGCGAAGACTTGTCAGGCATTGAAGAAAAAGCTTTAAAAACCGGTGCCAGCAAAGCCTATGTGGAAGATTTACGTGAAGAATTTGCCCGTGATTATGTTTTCCCCATGATGCGTGCTTGTGGCTTGTATGAAAGTCGTTATTTACTCGGTACTGCCATTGCTCGTCCGCTTATTGCCAAGCGTCTTGTGGAAATTGCCCGCAAAGAAGGTGCCATGGCCGTTGCTCATGGTGCCACAGGCAAAGGCAATGACCAAGTACGTTTTGAATTTTCCGTCAATGCGCTTGCTCCCGATATTCGCGTCATTGCACCTTGGCGTGAGTGGGATTTAATGTCTCGTACCGCACTCAATGCTTTTGCGGATAAACACGACATTGCCATATCTTCGGCAGCTAAACGTTATAGCATGGATGAAAATATGCTGCATTGCAGTTTTGAAGGTTCTGAACTTGAAGATCCTGCCGCATTTCCCGATGCTTTATGCCATAGATTATGCGTACCGGTGGAAGAGGCTTCGGATACTCCTGAAATCATTACCATTGAATTTGAACGTGGCAATCCTGTGGCAGTGGATGGAGAAAAAATGTCACCGGCAACTATCGTTAAGCATTTAAATGCCCTAGGTGCAAAACATGGCATTGGGCGTCTTGATATGGTGGAAAACCGTGTTGTGGGCATGAAGTGCCGTGGGGTATACGAAACTCCCGGAGGTACTATCCTTTATACAGCGCATCGTGACCTTGAAGGTCTGTGCCTTGACCGTGAAGTTCTTGCCACCAGAGATCTCTTGGTACCTCGCTATTCCACCACCATTTACGATGGCTTTTGGTTTGCTCCGGAACGTGAAGTTATGCAAGCCCTCATGGATAAAGCCCAAGAATATGTCACCGGAAGCGTCACCTTAAAACTTTATAAAGGTAATGCTTGGCCATTAAGCCGTACCTCACCTTACAGTTTGTTTTCCCATGATTTGGCTACCTTTGAAGAAGATGCCGGTGCCTATGACCACAAAGATGCCGCCGGTTTTATTCGCCTTGATGGTTTACGTTTACGTACCATGGCAGGTATGAAGCTTAAAATGAATTTGGAAAATAAAAAATCTTTTTAAATTATTGTCTATACAGAAGATTATAATTTTTCTGGGGGAGGGACCTT
>CAYJHV010000027.1:0-9930 GCA_964369825.1 uncultured Desulfovibrionaceae bacterium
TGCAGAGGTCTTTAGCAGTTAAATTTTTATTCCAATTCTAAGTTCAATTTGCGTAAATTGTTATGCTTTTTGTAGTTCTTGAATAAGCTTTGCCAATTGATTGGCTTGTTTACCAAGGTTTTCCACTACCATATTGGCATCATTCATGGATGAGGTTGTTTCATCCGATAAGCTACTTATATTATTAAGAGAAAGATTAATCTCTTCAGAAGTAGCAGATTGTTGCTCAGCGGCGGTTGCAATGGTACGTACTTGATCGGCGGTGGTATCTACCATTTGGACAATTTCTGACAGAGAAGATCCGGCTTGCTTTGCAAGTTCCGTTGTCATATTAACGCTTTGCACTGATGAATCCACGTTTTGCATGTTACGTTCAACGCTTGCTTGCACTCCTTTAATGGCTGTACCCACTTCAACGGTGGCTTGCATAGTTTTTTCGGCAAGTTTGCGTACTTCGTCGGCAACCACTGCAAATCCACGTCCGGCTTCTCCGGCACGGGCTGCTTCAATGGCAGCATTAAGTGCCAGCAAGTTGGTTTGATCGGCAATATCAGAAATAACATTCATAATGGTTCCGATGGATTCTGCTTGAGTTCCCAATTGCATCATATCTTGTTTAAGTTGAGAGGCTTTATCTTCCACTTCACCAATGCGAACCATCATATCTTGAACTATGCGTGCGCCGGAATCTGCACGTACTCGTGCTTCGGAGGAAACATTGGCAGCATCGCCGGCACTGCGAGCTACTTCAAGCACCGTGGCATTCATCTCTTCCATGGCTGATGCGGTTTCGGTGATGCGTTCAGCACTAATGCCCATACTTTTTTTAGCGGTAGTTACTTGCTGAGTTAAACTGTGCATACTCTCACTCACAGAAAGAGCAATGACATCAAGTTGTGTTGCAGCGGCATACATACCTTCTTTTTTGGCAACTTCAGCCGCAGACTGAGCTTCTTGTGCTTGTTGCATGGCACTTTGAGCCTCTTTGCTTAATTTTTCCGCTTGTTGAGTTTGTTCTTCTGCACGCATGATATTACTTTTAAGGGTTGCTACCATTTGGCAAAGTGCTTTGGCAAGAGTGCCAAGTTCATCCTGTGTATTGATATTAAGTTCTTTATCTAAATTTCCTTTGGAAACGGCGTCGGCAAAATCCACCGTTTGACCTAGTGGTTTAGTGATACTGTGCGCAAGATATACAGATAAAGCTATGCTTATTATTAACAAAGCAATAACAATACCAATCATCACTTTTTGGCTGTTTTCAAGGTCTGCAACCGTTTGGGAAGAGCTATTTTGTAAATTATTTTCTACTTTTGTGATGGCAGTAGTTGTAAAATTTTCAATCTGTTGATTGAAACCGCTACGTACATCATTTAAACGTGTCATTTCATTCCAAGCTTTGGCAAGTTCTTGTGCCTTTGTGCCGAAAGCATTAAGATCACGAAGGATAATATTGGCAAGTTCTTGTAATGTTGCAGGAAAAATGTTGATATTGTCAGCAAGCATTTTAGCTAAAACATTTTTTTGTCGTGCAATTTGCTCCAAGGATGAGGCTTGACGCAAGGTAAGAGCTTTTGTACTTAAAATCTGCAATTCACTGAAATCATCTTCTAATTTTTGGACAATGGTAATGCTATTGTTAATTGCAGTTTGCAATTCGGGTGAAGCAAGTCCATTTTGAAGATTTTCAGCAGTTCTTTGTGTTGTTTGTAACAAAAGATTAATTTTTTCCCCCAAAGGATCGCCAAGTGGAGCAAACTCTTCAACTAAGGTATTGCTTTGTACCACCATACGGTGTGTTTGATCTGCAACATCGGTATATTCAGCAAAGGTACGCTTAAAGTTAGCCAGATAGTCAGTCAGTACACCGGGATCGTCGGTGGACTGTGCTAATCTTTGCAATATATCTTGTTGCGCATAGATTTTTTTGAATGAATCAGTAAACTGGCTGTAATATTTGGGGTCATTTGTGAGACTATAGACACGCATATGCATATAAGTATCTTCAAAAGCAGTTTCCAAGTCTACAAGTCCCACAAGTTCAGGAATATAAAATGTGGCTACTCGACGGCTGTCATTGGCGGCTTCTTTATTTTCTATCACGGCCAATACACCCAAAAGACAAGTAAAAATCATAAGTAAGCCAAAGCCTAAATAAAGCCTCGTTGAGACTTTTAAATTATTCATTATGTCCTCCAAATTTTAAAATTAACGTATGTCGTCAGTTATTAATATCGACAAATAAACAAAAATCATTATGGTAAATAAAAGAGCTTGCATTGAAAAGCTTTTTCCGATTGATGATGTATGCACAGCAGCTTAGGGTAGGGGGGATCTTTGACTCTAAATGGAGACCTCTGCGCAATTCTTAAAATCAACAAAATATATGGATTACTTCGTTACTCGCAATGACTTTCGTCATAATATCAAGTCATTGCGAGGAGCGCAGCAAGATATGCTCACGGAAAAAGCATGTCATTAATTTTGCGTAATAAATTATTTATTGTCTTCCTTGGTCATCCAATCATGAATATGGCTTACCTCATCTTTCCAATTTTGGGAGAGGCGTAAAGTAATGAATTGTTCATAGAGATTATCAAGAAGTTCAAGGCAAAGTTCGATGAGGTAGATTTTTTCTAAAATAAAGGCATCGGGATCATCGTCATCGCTGGCTTTTTCAATTTTTGGTGTCTTAAGACTATTGCAAGAAAAATCTTCTGCTTTAAGATTTACTTGCCATGAAAGATCATCTTTTTCAAAACGTACCAAGGCTCTGGTAACTTTTTTCCCTGTGGCAAGACCAAAACGAGCTTCGCGTAGGGGAGAGAGGGATCCGGAAACGGAAGCAGTTTCAAGATTTTCACCTTCACCACCTTGAACCACAATACGTTGTTCCATAAAAACGGAAAAAGGCATTTGTTTTTTATCTGTAAAGGAGTGGGGAGCTGTATCACTTTGATACCAAAGCCAGGTTAAAAATTCTTGTCCAAGTACAAAGTCTGTGGTCATCTCTGCCATATCTTACTCCGCCGCAAATTGTGTAGGTTCAAGGATATCCAACTGCATCAACGCATTTTCATTTAGAAAAGTACTGGCAAGTCCGTATGGAGTCATTTGGTCTAAATGTAGGTCAAAGGTTTTTGTGAATAAATCTGTAAACATTTCAATCATTTTATTTTGTGTTGACATAAACCATACCGTATTGTGCGATGCTGACCACACAACGTTAAATTCTGCCGGAATGGGTAAAAAACGCTGACGTAAACGTATGAGAACTTGTTCTTTTGTTTCTGTTTTACGTTCACGGCTAATAAATTTTTTATTTTGCTCAGCTATTTTTTGTTTTTCTTCATTGAGTGCCAAGGCAAAATGCTTTTTTATGACTCCCGGCGGTACACGTCTTGTATCTAAGCGTAAAGAAAAGACATAGTAATCGCCTTTTTGGGGGGGAGCTGTTTTCCAAGTGGTATCAAGCATATCGTCAAAGCATGTCCAACCGTGAGAATTTTCTTCAGCCGTATCATCTATATCCTTAAAAGCAAAAAACTGAAGTTTTTCCGGGATGCTAGTCCATAAATCCTTGGGGATTTCATCCATAATTCGAAAGCGTGTAAATGACGCCGAGCTATTAATAAGTCCCATTTGAACTCCTTGTAAATATTTTAACAGCTAATGAGCTGATGACTTACCCATATAAAGCTATGTTTTTACGCTTTGACTGTAATTAAGGCAAGCACAGAAATGAGTGTTTTACATTTTTAGACAGCTTTAAGCACAATAAAGAGGAGGGGAAATTTGAGCTTATTATTGTCTCATAATGGTAATTATGTAAACTTTGAATAAAGAGGTTTTTGTTTTAATCAAATTAAACTCTTGATATTAAAGTCTATTCTTAAACTAAAATATTTACAGTCAAGGAAATTATATGGCGCGATAATGGTATTATACTTGCTGCTTTGCTTGGATTTACTTTGCATTTTTTTTGAACGCATTTTTAGTCTAAAATAATGCTTTTCCTTTTTGAGACTTCATACTAGATGTATGGCATTAAGGGACTGCCATTTTATTGGAGCAACTATTAAACCTTTTTATAAAGCCTTTAATTAGGATTCTAAGGTAAAGCTACGTAATGATCGATTCTAATTTTATCAACATTTCCGCAATTTTTCATAGCATAGCTACTGCTTTGATATAAATAATTGAACAACTTTAAGTATCTGAATTTTCTTTTGATTTGGAGTTACAATGAATTTTTTATTTATTATGTAACCTTTAATTTGCTATGTAATTTTATATTTATTTTTTAACATATGGAGATCGATATGTCCTTTCGTGAAAAAAGACAAGATTTTGTACCCAATACTTCAAGTAATACTTTAGTGCGTATTAACAAAGCTCTGGCTGATGCCGGTTTGTGTTCTCGACGTAAAGCTGAGGAATATATTTTAGCTGGTAAGGTCTTTGTTAATGGACAATGCGTAACAAATCTTGCACATAAAGTATCACTTGAGGTTGACGAAATTTGTGTTGAAGGACAGGTGCTTAAGCGCAATAAATCTCGTACCTACCTTATGCTGCACAAACCCATTGAGCTTGTGTGCACTGCCCATGACCCTGAAGGTCGGGCAACTATTTTTGATATTTTACCCTTAAAATTTAAAGAGAAACGTTTATTTACCGTAGGTAGATTGGATTATTTTTCTGAAGGGCTTTTATTGCTCACCGATGATGGTCACTTTGCTCAAAAACTTGCTCATCCTCGTTATCATTTACCAAAAGTGTATCATGTCTATATTCGTGAAAATGTGCTTCCCGAACAATTAAAAATTATGCAAAGAGGAATGGTTTTAGCTGAAGGAGAGAAACTTGCGCCTGTTAAAGTACGAATTTTGCGCCAAGAAAAGCACTCTACCCTTTTGGAGCTCACTTTACAGCAAGGAGTAAACAGGCAAATACGCCGTATGTGTCGAGATTTGCAGCTCACTATTTTAAAGCTTGTGCGAGTGGCACAAGGACCTCTTTTGCTTCACGACTTGGCTGTAGGTAAAGTGCGTGAGCTCAGCGCAAAAGAACTTAAAGCATTACTTGAAGCTGTGAAATCATAAAAACAGAATTCTTATGCCAATTCCCAAAAGCATTATACCCCCAACCATATTGGCATAACAAGAAATACATCTTTTTTGCTTGAGAATATGACTACTAATAAGCATAGCTAGAAATGTCATAAAAAAACAAAGCAAACCAATGATGGTGGCAGGAAAGATAATTGCAATGCCAAGACTGGCAAAGCTTGCGCCCACTGCCAACGCATCGAGGCTGGTTGCAATGCTTAAAGACACAAGAACCCATAGATTTAAAAGCTGATTATTTTGAAGTTTATCCACTTGCGAACATGCTTTGCAAGGCCCCTTTATGCGTCCGGAAAGTCCTTCAAAAAGCATTTTACCGCCTACAAATGCAAGTAAAGTAAAGGCAATCCACGAGGCAAAACTTGCGATAATATTTTGGAAGTTGACAAGAAGTGCCCAACCAACCAAGGGCATTAAAAATTGAAACAAGGCAAAAAATGTTGAAACCACAATCATTTGCCTTATGCTACATCGTTCTTTCATGGTAATAACAATGGCCACGGAAACAGCATCCACAGCCAAGGCCATGGCAAGGAAAAGTATTTCTCCAAAACTCATATCTTTGCCCTTTTTTCTTGGTTATTTATCTTTGAATTTCTTATCTGCCTCCTATATTGAAAATGATTTTATGGCAATACATTTTTAATTTTGTATACATTATTTTTCCGGAAGTTTATTGTAAGACAATATATGGAAAATAAAGATTTTTATGTAAATGTTGTATGTAACTATTGCCTTTAGTCAATAAAATTGATACTTTTTAAAAAATGGTTTTGCTTAAAGATTTATATTTTAAACAGAAATTCCATAAAAGAAATATTTTATAAAAACACTCTTAAACATCTTGGAACTCACATGAATTTTCTCTTTGTCCATCATAATTATCCGGCGCAATTTCATAAAATTTCAGAAGAATTAGCCAAAGACAAAAACAATAATGTATATTTTTTATCACTTTTCAAAAGACGTAAGGATTTGGAAGCTAAAAATGTACATTGGCTTAAAATTGACGTTCCAAAAAACAAAAATATGCAAACCATAAGTTTACAAGATCAATCTTTAGTCTTTGCCGAGGGGCAAATGCTTGTGAAAAAAAGTGGTTTTGTACCGCATGTGATTCATGGTCATGCTAATTTTGGCGCCATCAATTACAGTAAGGAAATTTTTCCTTATGCTAAACTTACGGGTTTTTTTGAATGGTATTACTCATTAAAAACAGAAGCAGATATTCAATATTTAGCAAAAACATCGCCTTATGCCTTGTCTGTACAACAAAGACAATGCAATATTTTAACCATGGGAGCATTGGAGGTGGTCAATTCTGCCATATCTGCCACGCAATGGCAAAAATCGCAATTCCCCAAAGAATTTCATCGTAAAATTAAATGTATACATAATGGCATTGATGTAGAATTTTTCAAACCCGGTTTGGGTGAAGATTTGCCGCAGGAATTACAAGCCCTCAAAGGGAAAGAGATTGTCACCTTTACGGCACGCTCTTTGGAACCGCATCGAGGTTTTTTATCCTTTTATAAAAGCATTCCTCATATTTTGGCACAACGTCCCAATGCTCATATTGTTATTGTGGGCAATACAGAGGTATCCTACTCAACGCCCTTGGATAACGGTAAAAGTTATGTGGAGTTGGCACAAGAATTGGTACAAGTAGATAATAGCAGAGTGCATATGCTCCCCCTTATGCCATATCCTGCCTATAAATCTCTTTTACAAATTTCCACAGTACATACACATTTTACCGTCCCTTTTACCCTTTCTTGGTCACTTTTAGAAGCCATGAGCTGCGGTTGTCTGGTGGTAGCTGCCGAAACAGAGCCGGTGCAAGAAATCATCAAACAAGGAGAAAATGCTTTATACACTGATTTTCATGATGAAAAAATCATTGCAGAAAGCATTTGTTACGCCCTTGAAAATCAATCAAAACTTGCACATTTACGCAAAAATGCTCGACAATACGTTGTGGATAACTATGCGGAAAGCATTCTTATTCCTAAATATATACAGGAGCTTACATCAGGATTGTAAATTTTTTTTATTACAGAGGTAAACCATTACACATTGAAGAGGAAATGCATAACATCTCCGTCTTTCACAATATATTCTTTTCCTTCCGTGCGTAAGACGCCGGCACTGCGACAAGCAGCTTCATTTTTATGCGCCACAAAATCGGCATAAGCAATAACTTCCGCACGAATAAAGCCACGCTCAAAATCAGTGTGAATAACCGAGGCAGCTTGCGGTGCTTTCCAGCCTTTTTTGAAAGTCCATGCCCTCACCTCTTTTTCGCCTACAGTAAAATAAGAGCACAGCTCAAGGGTAGCATAGCCGGTTTGAATAATAGCCTCAAGACCGCTGGCTTCTATGCCAAAAGATGCAAGCATTTCAGCTTGTTCTGCATCGGAAAGACCTTGTAATTCTTCTTCAATCTTTGCACAAATCAAAGCAAAACCGGCATTGCGTTCTTCAGCAAATTTTCTCACCGCTTCCACATACGCATTTCCGCTTACAGCGTGTTCTTCATCAACATTGGCACAATAAATAGTTTTTTTAGCCGTAATCAGTCCCATTTCATGCCATTGCGTGGCAAAAAGTTCGTTGTCAGGCTTGTCAAAACTTAAAGCAGGTTTACCGGAATTTAAATGCGTCAACAAAGCATTTATTTGCTCGGCAACGGCAGCGGCACTTTTATCCCCGCGAATTTTGCGCAAACGCTCTACCCTTTTCTCTGTGGATTGAATATCGGCAAGCAAAAGTTCTGTTTCGATGGTCTCTATGTCTCGTAAAGGATTAACAGTTCCGTCAACGTGAGTGATATTTTCATCTTCAAAACAACGTACCACATGTACAATGGCAGCGCATTCACGAATATTGGCAAGAAATTGATTACCAAGCCCTTCACCCTTGCTGGCACCACGCACAAGCCCTGCAATATCAATAAAATCCACATTGGCATGTAAGGTTTTTTGTGGCTTTGCCAATTCCGTCAGCACTGCCAAACGCTTGTCCGGTACAGCCACCGTGGCCTTATTTGGTTCAATGGTACAAAAAGGATAATTGGCCGCTTGCGCATTTTGCGCCTTGGTCAGCGCATTAAATAGCGTCGATTTTCCAACATTGGGTAAACCCACAATTCCAATACTTAATGACATGTATTTCTCCCTGCGATAGGTGATACAATCCAAAAGCTATGTATCTAACCTTATATAAATCATCATTAATTTGAATTCCAATTCTATCATATTTGACATAAACTGAACTTAGAATTGGAGTAATATACGATAATATTAAAATTTTTTTCTGTACTTTATCTCAATACCGAAAAGACGTATCCTTTTAAGCGTTAAATATTTTTTTGGCAAGTAAAGTTTCTAAATTTGAAAAAAATTGTAATTATATTTTATTTTAAATACTTATAAGAACTTGACTTCTTTGGTACTGTGACATAAAATTAGGAAATTGTGTAGAATTTACATTTTATGAGGAAAATTATGGAAAATTTCGGTTCAAAAAAACCCGGCAAGGTAAATACTGCCGCATTGCTTGCCAAAAAACATAATAAAAAAAAACAGTGCATTAGCAATAGACCGCACATAGAAGTACCAACAAATAATTTGCCCAATGTATCTCAAGCAGTCAATGCTGTTGGCTCTGCGCTTTCCAACATTTCTTTGGAAAAACCCAAATCGTGGTTTGGCAAATGCCTTGCTTATGCCAAAAGCTTTGCTTTGCGTGTGTTTATCAATATCTTTGCCTTTATGTGCGCTGCTCTTATTTTTGATAGTTATCCCGATGGTACAGAGCGAAACACTGCTTCCATTTTTGCTGTTTATTTTGGAATTATTTGTCTTATTCCTCGTGGTATGAGCGTAAAAGCTGAATGGCTTGTACCCACTGTAACAGGAGCTATTCAAGTATTCATCGCTCTTGCGCTTAAGTTACCCATTCCTGAAGCCCTTTTATGGGGCGGCGTGCAAACCTTTTTGCAACGTACTATTATGCAACGCTTTAATATGGGAACAGAATGGATTGCCGGTTTATGTCTTGTTCCGCTTATTTTCATATACTCTCCTAATATGTTTAGTAATATACTTTTCTTCATTGCTTTTATGGCT
Source organism: uncultured Desulfovibrionaceae bacterium (assembly GCA_964369825.1). Lineage (GTDB taxonomy): Bacteria > Desulfobacterota > Desulfovibrionia > Desulfovibrionales > Desulfovibrionaceae > CAYJAD01. Next base: position 9,260 of record CAYJHV010000027.1, read on the forward strand.
CTTGCCGCTTTTGGCGGATCTTATGGTATTTTACGCTCCCGTCTTGAGGCCAGAAAAGCAGCAGTGGAAGCGGAAAAGCTTGAACAAGAAAAAGAAAAAGCAGCGGAAAAAATTCGCCAAGAAAAAGCTAATGATCCCTTTTATCTATATACGGAATCCATTGCCGATTTACGTTCCAAGCTCTTGCTTTTACCACAGGAAATGCAAACGGTTTTGATTGATTTAACCAAATCTGCCGATGCCATCATTATATGTATGCGAGAAGACAAACGAGACATTGCTCCCGGTGAAAAATTTTTGAAGCGTTATTTGCCGGCAACGCATTCGGTTTTGGAAAATTATTATAAACTTTCCGGTGCAGATGTCAGCGATACAACTTCTGCCAATAATTTGCAAAAAGCCCTTACTGAAAGTGAAGAAGTGCTAAAAAGACTGGCGCTTGCTTTTGAACAAGAGCATTCTGTTTTATTACGCAATGATGTGGACGATTTTTCTGCTGATTTAAAAGTATTGGATACCCTTTTAAAGATGGACGGACGATAAACAAGCATTTTATTTTATTTGAGATTTTTTCTGGGGGAAGAACCTTTTGTGAACAAAAGGTTCTTCCCCCAGACCCGCGCTGCTCTCGATTTGCGTAAAGCTCGCAAGCTCGCTAACGCAAACGCCTT
>CAYJHV010000028.1:0-2960 GCA_964369825.1 uncultured Desulfovibrionaceae bacterium
GATCCTTTGGCTTGCTTTTTTCACGATGTTTTTTTTCGGAGAAGTTTTTTGCTCGGCATCAATAGTCACATTCTTTTTTTCCGTGACGGGCATGGGCTCGCCTACCCATTCTGCCTCTTCATGACTGTCTTGCTTTGCAGTATTAAGGAATTGCGCCCCCTCTTTTTCTTCATTCAAAGGCACAGCCGTTACCTTTGATTCTTCCTCTGTTTTTTTCTTGGTCGTAAACAGGCTTGTAATTTTGTCAGCAATATTTTTTCCTTGCTTTGATTCTAACTGCTTTTCAGTTTTAACATCTTGAGATGTTGTTTTATTTTCTAAATCTACATCTTTTACGACTGATTTTACTGAAGATGCTCCTTGAGGTACTTTTGACACTTTCCGCACAACAACATTATTTTTCTGAATGGGGGTTGGTTCTCCCACCCACTCTACATGTTCAGCCATATTTTGCGTACCTTTATCGTCGGCTGTCTGTATTGTGAGATCTTGCTCCTCTTTTTTCTTAGGCATAAAAAATTGCGTAATCTTATTCGTAATGCTTTGCTCTTGCTTCACTTGGCTTACAGTTTCTTGTGCTGTTGCATTTTTGGCAAGAGCAACTTGTTCTTTATCCTTTCCTTCTTCCACCTTTTGGTCAGCATCCTGTGCCGATGAAACGGACTTATCTATGGATTTTATTTCTTTAATCTTAGGAGCTTTTTTTATGACAACTTTTTTCTTCTCTTCTTTTTGCTCAGAAGCCGGAACAAAAGCAATATTAGGAACAGAAATTTGCTCCATGGCTGACTCTGCATTGTTAACAGTTTGTTCAGCAGTTTGCACAAGATTTTGTTCCAAAGCTTGAGCCAATGATGTTGCAACTAAAGACGTTGCCTCTTGACCGGATTCTTCCCGTACTGTTTCATCCTTATGCATTACGTCTTGCACGTTCGCAGCAGCAGATTTCTTGGTAGAAATACGCAGCTTTGGTTTTTCATCAGGATTTTTCTCTACAGAGTTTTTTTCTTCGGTGCTTTTCTTCTCCTTGTGAGCTTTTTTCTTTTTAACGGTAGAACTTTTCTTTAAAATTTTAGGAGCACCGGAATCAGCATCGAAAACACTTGCCGGTGTAGCCTGCTTTTCACCGCTTGCTTTTTCCATATCAACTTTTCCGGCTTCTTCTGCATCATTTTTAGAGTCACCTGTATCTAAAAAAGCAGTAAGATAAGCTGAATTGCTTTTATCCTGCGAAGGTAAAGGTCTATCCAAAGCTTCAAGGTCATCGGCTGTATATTGTGTATATGAGCTAAAGAGTGAGTGTTCTCCGGAATAAAGCTCTTGTTGACCATAAAAATTTTCATGCTCAGATCCACTAGCGGTTTCAACCTCAGTCAAAGGCATAAAAATGGCATCGCTTAATGAATCATTTCGCACGTCCTGAGTAGTTTCTTGAATATCTTGAGCTACTGCTTGTTGCTCAGCACCGTCATTCTCAAAGTTAACTACCTTAACTTCTTTAGAGTCGCCAACTTGTTCCTCTTCTTGAGGTAAGTCATTTTCAGGTCCAATATTTATCTCAGGCATACCGGATTTATTTGATGACTGAGCCTTTGTTGATTTTTGAGGTGATTTAGCCATCTCTAAAATGGGCAATCCCGTATCAATTATTTCCTCTTCTCCACCCTGCACTTCTTTCTTTTCCGGCATCATTTGATTTTCTACGTGCATTGAGGAATCTTCTTTCTTATCTTCATTAACTTGCATCATTGAAGAGTCAACGCCTTGCACTGTAGAACTGTCAGAACTTGCGGCTTCTGATTCTTGGGCAGGTTGCGACCCATCACCATGTCGTTGAAGGATTTCTTCCACCGCTTCATAAAGTTGCTTACGTGTGACAGGCATAGCAAATAAATAACTAAAGCCCATATCAAGCAAAGGTTTTTCAAGTTCCTCATCCATATAAATAGCCATACATATGGGGAATTCTTCTTCTCTTCCCATGCTTATTTGCTCAAGACCATTCATGATACCATAGATATGTCCAAGCTGCATTCTGGCATCGAAAATAATAAGCGAAGCCGAGAGAACATTAAACAATTCAAGCGCTTCTTCGCTATTACGTGCTTCCAACACCTTGGGCATTTTTTCCAAGAAAAATCCCCACATTTGCCTTTCTTCCACATTGTCGGACACAAGTATAATGGGCAAAGGTCCTTCTTGTGCACTATTTCTGGGATAGCTTTCCATTTTTGTGCATACTTCATAATGCACAGTAAAAGAAATGGATGCGCCAAGAGCATTGCTTTCAAGACCTAAAAATCCACGGTAGGAAGCTGATAATTCCCATGCTCGAGCCAAGGCTGTCACACTGCGATCGTATGGGGGTTTACCGGTACCTGAGTCGGTAACTGTAAAAAGTAAATGCCCGGCATTGCCGCTTTCCGGTACACGGCGCACATTTAAATGTACTGCCCCTCGATGTGTTGAGCGCACAGCACTTTCCAAAAGCAAGCGCAAAACAAAAAGTAATTGCAGAGCATCCCCTTTGTAGCAAGGGGCAAGATCCGGCTGCATAAACCAAGAAAGGGAAATATTTTTCTTGTCTGCCATGGTTGAAATGGCATCATGAGCTTCACGTAAAATACTTTGCAAATCAAAAACACGAGTTTCAGTACCGCCAAGAGAAGGTCTGGACATGTGATTTTTAGCTGCATCATTTATAATACCACATATTTCACGTGTTGCATTCACAATGGAAACGGCATTTTCACGCGCTTCCGTGGATAAAGCACCGGACTCAAGAGCTGCTACTTCACGTAACAATTGTTCCACAGGCCAGCGTAATTGTTCTTCCAATTCCGCAACAAATTTTTTAAGGTCGCTACCACCTATACCCGTTGCAGACTCACTATCACTTTGAGCTTCGCCGACAGGTACCAAACGTAAATTTGGGTCTTGCTGCAAAAGAGTTTCAATGG
>CAYJHV010000028.1:3009-9831 GCA_964369825.1 uncultured Desulfovibrionaceae bacterium
TTCATTTTCAAGATTACCTTGATTCATGCTGGTGGTTCCGGCTAAAACCAAGGTACCCAATGCCAAACCGCATAAAGGCAAGGCAGAAAGCATACTGACCGGTAATATATTCATACTTTCAAAATATGCAGGCTCATAAAGCCCCAAAAGAGCTATGGCCACACCCATAGGAGGCAAAATACATGCCACAAGATAGCGTTTTGCACCGGCAATACCGCTTATCCATGCCCCCAAAGCTGTAGGTATAAAAAGAAGCATGAGCATGGGCCAAAGGTCAAGATAGCGTACCGTCCATGCAAAACCGGGTAAAAGTGGCAATAAGGCTATACCTATACCCACAAGAGTGAGCAAAATAAATTGTATGGTATAACTACGTATGCCTTGCGCGCCCCGTAATATATGCCGTCCCACATGAGCAAATAAAATCAAGGCTACGCCCGGTGCCATGGCTTGTAGCATACACGTCATGGGTACATAACTTAAACCATTGATGGGAACGCCATAAAATGCATAATATAAGTTCACACCTGTATACAAAGCAGCCCAATAGCGCCATTGACCTTTTTCCGTAAAGCCACGCAAAAGACAGAGCAACATGACCACAAATAAGGCGACAATCACCGCAGGTTTTGCAAAAAGCTCATAGGCAGTTGCCATATTATGCGGTGTTCGCAAGTAAGGAGCAAACCAAATTCCGGGAATACCTTCAAGGCGAATGTAGATATCCTGAGTACTTTGTGCATTGCTTTCCATAAGTGGAAGCAAAAACACAGAACCTTGACTCGGACCATGTTCATTCCACTGCACTTCCTCTGTATTGGGATTTTTTTCCAGAGTATACAGCTTAGGATTTGCTCCAATACCTTGCCCCATATCTAAGAGCAAAGCATGAGCAGGATTTTCTGCGTCGATGTCATGCGGTGCAAGGCTTAATTTTAACCATAAAGCACCTTGTTTTTCACTGATTCTTTTAGGTTCAAAGAGCCTAAAACTATTTTGCACAGCTTCACTTTGCACCTGCTCTATTTGCATTAAACCCGTTTCATCAACAATTGCTTCCATATAAGCAAGTACGGGCATGGAGCCGCTTTTAAGTTCCGTGGGAACAGGCATCGCCGCCATGGATTTTCCCACATTTAAAGGGAATAAGGTCAGTATAAAAAAAGCAAATAAGACCCACGGAGCACGTACCTGTAGGCCTAAACGTATAAACGGACGCAGTGCTCTTTTTGTCATCTTCCCCTCCAGTTAAACTACAAGTTATTATGATGTGCACAGAAAAAAATAGTGTTCAAAAAGTAAAAGTTCCACACTATTGAAATCAAGTAAAATGTCTCTGTTAAAGCTTGAAAATCACTCAATTAACAAAAAAATGCAGAGTAAAAGACCAAAATCAAGAATTCGAAGGTGATGCAAGGTTTCACCTATTGCTGTTCTCTTCGAACAGGAATCTTGATTTCCAATCGTATTGGCTAGCACCAATATTCCTTAAAACCCAAGGTAAAAAGTTACACAGTTAAGGTTTCAAAATGTAATCATATAAATCATAGATTTATTATAATAAAATTTTACGAAAATTACAAGTTTTGAATTAGGTCTTTAATGGCAAGACCGTCAAAAGTTTTAATGTCAGGATTAAGCTGTAAGAGTTGTTGCCATTTTTCCTTGGCTTCTGCATTACGATTCAAGTCATAATGCAAAACAATACCGGCATTTAACAGAGCAAATTCATTTTTGGGATCAAGTTTTAATGCTAAATCATATCCTGCAAGCGCAAGATCGTACTGTTGTAACTCTCGATACATATTGCCCCTATCAATGAGTACATTCACATTGTGCGGACTGAGTTCCAAGGATTTTGTATAAGCACCCACCGCCTCTTCGGGCATTTGTTCGGCATAATAAGCATCACCGAGAGTTGTCCAAGCTTGCGCACTGTCAGGATTACTTTCTGCAAAAGCTTTTGCCTGACCGATAGCAGAACCGGGATCGACTTTCACCTCTTGAGTTTCTTGAGTTTCTTGCTTTGGCGTATGTACTTCATCTTCTTTATTGTTCTCATGCGAACGCTCAAGAACCTCTTCCGTTTGGAACACTTGAGCCGGAAGATCCATCAAAAATTCTATGGGGTCATCCATATTACCGAGCATATAAACAACGCAGGCCAAAATGAAATAAAATGCAAGTCTGGTTAAGCCATGACGAGTTTCACTTGTTTCGCCTACTGCATCCTTTGCAGATTTATATGAGGAACGCTTACTTTCATTTCTTTTTTTATGACCTCTTTCCTGATTTGAGCTTAAAAAATTTTGTTCGGCATTGTGACTTGAGCTTTTAACTTCTTTTTGTGACTGAAAATGAGGACTGGTTGAAAAACTATGCGCACGTTTTTGTTCGTCCATAAGTAATTTTATCTGCTCTTGTGTATCCATATTTATTCCTCATTGAAGTTATTAACTTTCTCTTCTAAGGGTGTAGATTGTTCCTTTGCATCAACTTGAGGCGTTACTTTATCTTCAGCAGGAGAAACTACATTATTTTCCGGTTTGTGCATTCCTTTTTTGACTTCCTCAAGTAAACTTTTATCAATTTTTTCAAGTTCACTGTCCAAAATCGTTTTTAATGTTTGTTCTAACTTAGGAGATTCCAAAGCTTTTAATAAATGCGCTGCTCCCTTGGCTTTATCGTCAAGAAAATACGTGTATAACATCATAAGGTTATAACGTGCCCCGGGGTTGTCCTCCATGCTCAGCACTTTTTCAAAGGCTGTGGCGGCTTCCGCATTCTTTTTTAAATTATATAATGCTATTCCCAATAGATAATAAGGATGAGACTTGGTATTGTCAATGGCAATGGCACGTTGTAAAAATGATTCTGCCGCTTCCCACTGTTTTGATTGCAAAAGCAAATCCGACGTATGCACAAGAGTAGAATAGTTGTTGGGATCACTTTTTAGCTCCTGCATATGCTTACCAATTTCTGCCGCAAGAGCATCGGCATCATTTTGCCCCGAAGGCATTTGCGCACTGTTTTGCACCAAACCACCCCCGCCCATGCGAGAGGTAAAAGAGGTGACGAGCATTACACCAACACTCAAAGCTAAAATTGACAAAATTATTTTACGAGAAGTATTTAACTCAAACATTGTCCATGCTCTCCTTTTGTTGCAAGCGTTTTTTTAAAGCGCATTGCGATCTTGCTATAAAAAATATATATGCACCAAGCCCAAGCCAAACCACGACATTTGCCGCCAAAACCCAATGAATTTCTTGCATGTTTGCCTCTTTTTCTCAACTATAAGTCATAATCATTTTGCATAAACAATTTTGCCAGCCTATCTTCCTGCTCCAATTGTTCTTTGCGTAACAACAAAAGAGCCGCAAAAATAAGCCCAAAAGCACCAAGGCAGACAAAAATCGTCACTTTCATTTGTGCATCAAGTCCGCCGCCTTCTGCCGCAAATACTGCAGGATGTATGGAACGCCAAAGCCTTGCCGACAAAAAAACCAGCGGCACATCAATAAAAGCAACAATACCTACCACAGCGCGAATATTGGCATTTTTTGAGCGTGGCATTTCAACTCCACGTAAAATTAAATATCCCACATAGACAAACCACATGACCAAGGCCGTCGTTAAACGTGGATCCCAAGTCCACCATACACCCCAAGAATGCCTTGCCCAAATGGAACCGGTAATAATGGTTAAGCTTGCCAAAACAACGCCCACTTCTGCCGCCGCTTTTGCCACATTATCCCAATATGTTTTACGTGTTTTAAGGTAAGCAATGGAAGCCACAAAAACCACAAAAAAACTCATGAGCCCCCACCATGCCAGCGGTAAATGTATATAAAAAATCTTCTGAACTAATCCCATATGCTCTTCAATGGGGGCATATATAAAGATAAACCATTGGCTTATGATCATTGCCATCATGCCGAATATGCTCAGTAACTTTATCGCTCTCATTTAATCATCCCCTGCATAGATAAATTCATAAAGTATCAGTCCTGCGCCCAAAAAAAGTGCGTCAAAAGCAGCGGCAATTCCAAGCCACTTATATACACCATCAAACCCGTCCACGACATCTGCACCAAAGCCCACACTGCCTACATAAATTCCTGCCAGTAATAAAGGTATGAGTAAAGGAAAAATAATGATACTTAAAAGGGATTCCCGTGCTGCCTGCCCTTGAGACAAAGCCCCCAGCAATGAACCTTGAGCAGCCATTCCCACATCCACAATAAATATGACAATAATTGCAAAAAACCAATGTTCTGAAAAGTTTTGCCCCAAAAAGACCATGGCCGCCGGTAAAAAAATCATTTGCGACAAAAGAATAAGTATTAAACCGCTAACGGCTTTGGCAATCCAAATAACCTGCAATGGTTGCGGCATAAGCAAAAGCCCTTGTCGGGCATTATTGACTTCTTCTAAGCCGTACAGCATATTAAATACAAGCACTTGGCAAAATGCCGATGCCAGCCAAAAAATGGTGGCAGCTCCTTGCGGTGGCATAACTGTGCCAAGTTCTTGGGAAAGGCTAAAGACAAAAAGCAAGAGCAAGCCAAGTAAAAGAGCTTGTATAAGTCCGTGCCCTCGAGCTAGGCGCAAATCTTTTTTTACCAAGGCGTAAATGGCTCTTAGCATTGCATACTCCATAAGCATTTTATTGAGCTTATGTTGCTTGAAATATATTAAAAATGTGAAGCGAATCACCTTCACTCGCTCCCAATCAAAGCCTCACACTAAAATCTAAACACTGACCAATCTTGACTTTTCCACACGCAAAATATTGTCTGCAAAGTGCTTGTGCGCCTCAATGTCATGACTTATCCAAACAATTCCCGCACCATCTTCTTTGGCTCTGAGTATTTCTGCCAGCAAAAGTTCGTTGGAACGAACATCAAGCCCGGTACTGGGTTCATCCAAAAGCCACAATTTGGGTTTTAGCAAAAGCATTCGTGCTAAATTAAGCCGCTGAGCCATACCTCGTGAAAAAATACCGGCTTTTTCTTCGGCAAAAGGTGATAATTCCACCCTTTGCAAAACCGTTGGAATCTGAGCGCAATCTTCAGCACTTAAACCATAGATATCTGCCCAAAAATGCAAATTTTCTCGTGCCGTCAAAGCAGGATAAATGAAGGTAGCATGACCTAGGTACCCAAGTTTACTCTCTGTGACATGCCGTATCACCTCCCCAAAGCTTGGACTTGAAAGTCCTGCCATGATACGCATAAGCGTAGTTTTACCGGCTCCGTTGGCACCACTCAGCAAAGTAATGCTTTCACTCTCAATATTGAAGCTCACTTCTTTAAGAATGCAGCGTTCTGCAAAAAACTTGCTGACTTTTTTCAGCTCTAAGCATCTTTCCATAAATATTTAATAAAAGTTGTTTATAGTTTTGTAATATACAAATAATACTTTATTGTTAATGAAATATGCCCTTTGGCTGATGAACATGAAAAGTCTAGTCTTCCTCATCTTTGTGGTTGCTTTCAGATACATACACATCGGAATACGCCGCATCTTGTACATCATTGGCAGCCTTGTCATTCTTGGCATCTTTTGATTTCTTACGCAAAGCCCTTTGCCTCAAACCCAAGAAAGGGAATAAGCACATAAGGGTACCGCCAATCCAAAGCCAATTCACCAAGGGATTTACGCTAAATCTAACCACAGCCTTGCGTTGAGCACCATTACCTTCAAAACCAAGCAAGGACGCATACAATTCATCACCAAGACTAAAAACAGTATCTACTTCCGATGCTCTCATGGTATCAAACTTAAAGTATATACGACTTTGCGGTGCCAGCACACCTATCAAGGTACTGTCCGCATCGGTCACTTGAATGCGTGCTTCAATATAATGGTAGCCCTTGGTTTCACCTTCCACCGTATCCACAAGCCCCACATTGTAATTGCCCACACGCAAGGTTTCGCCCTTGCTTAAATACAAATCTTCTTCCACTTTATAAGGACCGGAAAAAGCTACGCCTAAAATCACTAAAATAAGCCCAAGATGCACTCCATGCGCCGCAAGAGTAGGTTTATTTTGTAGGGTGGATTTTTCCAAAAAAAGCAAAATAAGCGAAACTATGGCAGCCACCGAAGCAGCAGTTGCCGCAAATGCCGTGGGTTGCCTATAATCTGTCATCCATAAAGCAATGCCGGACACAACAAAAACGCCTAAAACCATAAGCAATTTTTTTCCGTCACGCACGCCGCTACTCCAGCCAAGCCATGGGCAAAAAGCGAGAATGGTGGCAATGAGTGCAAAAAGTGGTAAGCAAACTTTATTGTAAAATGCCGCATCAAGTCCTTGTGATTGCGCTGACCAAAGCTTTGAAATAATAGGCCAAAGAGTACCAATACAGATAATCACCGAAAGAGTTATCAAAATCCATGCCGTCATTACCAGCATACCTTCTCGGCTGTCTAAACCTGACAAAGATCGCTTGCTGTTATAACCCACTGCCGCCACGACAAAACACATAACGGTAGACAATACAATGAAAATGAGTAGCGGCGTACCGACTCCTCCGTCACCGAAAGCATGTACCGACTGCACCACGCCGCTACGCACCAAATAAGTGGCAAAAAAAGTCGACACGGTGGTTAAAGCTATAAGGAAAACATTGACACGAAAAAGCTTTTGCCTTCTGGTCTGAATGATGGTGGTATGAATGGCAGCAGTACCAATAAGCCATGGAATAATAGAAGCATTTTCCACTGGATCCCAAGCCCAATAACCGCCCCAGCCAAGTTCCATATAGGCCCACCAAGCGCCAAGCACAATGCCTGCCGTTAAGAAAAGCCATG
>CAYJHV010000029.1:0-9821 GCA_964369825.1 uncultured Desulfovibrionaceae bacterium
TGGTTTTGTCAATACATTCTAAAGCATTAATGTGTTTTTCAGCGTCGACTAATTAAATTTTGTTCCTTGTATCATAAAAAACGATTCAAAATATATTAGTGCTTACAAAACCTCCCCCCGACACTTCGTGCCGGGGGGAGGTTTTGTAAGCACTAATATATTTAAATTAATTCTTTTAAGCGAAGCAAAGCACTAGGAAGCTTGATTAATATTAGCAACCTACTCCACAGTAACACTTTTTGCAAGATTTCGAGGTTGGTCAACATCTGTTCCCAAATAATCGGCCATTTCATAGCTAAAAAGCTGTAAAGCAGGTAGGGCGTAAAATGCTGCCAAGTAGCCTTTGGCAAAGGGAATTTTCCAGATTTCATCCACTTGCAATTCTGTTTCGGGCACAGAACCATTAACCAAGGCGATAACTTTACCGGTGCGTGCTTGCACCTCTAAAATATTGGATTTCACCTTGGGGTACAAGGTATCGTCAAGAGCAAGGGCAAAGGTTGGAAATTCCGGAGAAATGAGGGCAATGGAACCATGCTTCATTTCACCTGAAGCGCAACCTTCAGCATGAATATAGGATAATTCCTTGAGTTTAAGAGCACCTTCAAGGGCAAGAGGATAAGAATGTCCTCTTCCAAGATAGAAAAAGTCCTTGTATTTTGTATACTTTCGAGCAAGCTCTTGAGCTTTACTGCGCATATTTTCAAGATTCTGTTCCAAAATCTGCGGAATACCTTGTAACTCTTGCACCATTTCTGCAAAATATTCCGGCAAAATGCTTTGACGGCGTTGCCCCCAATGCAAAGCCATAAGCGTAAGTGAAAGCATTTGACTGCACATGGCCTTGGTGGAAGCTACGGAAATCTCCGGTCCTGCTTGGGTATACATGGCAGCGTGGGCTTCTCGGGCAATACTTGAACCCACCACATTGCACAATCCCAGCGTTGTGACATTGTTTTCCTTGGCTATGCGCAAGGCTGCGAGGGTATCGGCGGTTTCTCCGCTTTGACTGATGACCAACACCATATCTTCAGGATGTAAGATAATGTTATTATAACGAAATTCTGAGGCAATTTCCACAGAAACAGGTACCTTTGCAAAGGATTCAATAAGGTGTTTTGCCCATAAGCCTGAATGATAGGAAGTACCGCAACCGATGATGTGCAAACGATGCGGAATGGGCAATTTTTCCAGTTCCGGCAAAGAAACTTGATTATCCTGAAAACGACCGGCAAGTCCTTCTCGCAATGCCTTGGGTTGCTCAAAAATCTCCTTCAACATAAAATGCTTATAGCCGCCTTTTTGTGCCGACTGCATATCCCAATGAATATGTGAAACTTTCTTTTCCAGCTTGTGCAAATCTTCAAGGGCAAAAACTTCCCAAGTATTGGCAGTTATTCTAACAATTTCACCATCTTCTAAAAACACCACATCACGGGAATAGGAGAGAAAAGCCGGAATATCCGATGCAATGAAGTTTTCTCCGGTACCCACGCCAAGGATGAGCGGTGCCGAAAGACGTGCGGCGTACAGCGTTTTGGGATCATCTTCGCTGGCAAGGCATACGGCGTATGCACCATGAGCTTTGCCAAGAGCTGCCGCAAAAGCTTGCAAAAGATCGGGATGATTCTTTTGTTCCTCGGCAATAAGGTTAACCAATACTTCCGTATCCGTTTCTGAATCAAAAGTATAACCTTTGCTCATTAAGTCAGATTTAAGCTCTTGATAATTTTCAATTATACCATTATGTACCAAGGAAATTTTGCCCGTATTTGCCATATGAGGATGGGCATTGCGTGTTGCCGGTACACCATGCGTTGCCCAACGAGTATGTCCCATGGCGACGGTGCTGGTACTGACAGGTTCTTGCGCCAATAAATCATCAAGGGCAGACAATTTACCCTTAGCTTTCTTTATTTGCAATCTTCCATTTTGAATAAAGGCAATACCCGAGGAATCATAGCCACGATATTCTAAAAGGCGTAAACCTTCTACCACCAAGGGAACAGCGGGACGATGCCCTACATAACCTATAATGCCGCACATAGTCTCACCGTGATTATCTTTGATTTAAGGCGTTTATAAAGTCTTGATTCACAATATCCACTTGCCCGCGTACATAGAGTGCGTCTCTAAAAAGATTGTACATTTTTTCTTGGCGTTTATGCAATTCACCCATACGATATTCATATTCAAGAGGCTTCATTTCATTTTCGTCGATGCTTGTGATGCTGTTTACCCGTACAAGAGCGGAGCCTTGCTTACCGTCCACACTTACGGCATAAGCTACGGGCAACCATTCTCCTTTTTTTGCCGCAAAAAGAGCCATGCTCATTTGTGCTTGCAAACCAAAGGGACCAATTTCACCAAAGCGTTTCACATCCTCAATATTTTTAATACTGCTTTCTTCCGGCGCTTTGGTCTCAAAAGATTTTCTGGCTGTGGAAGCGGTAGTTAAAGCTTTTTCCAAAGCAGATTTTTCTTTAAGAATTTTTATTATTTCAGCTTCCACTTCTGCAAAGGGACGAACGCTGGCTTCCTTTTTCTCTGCAACTTTGGCAATGATATAACCATTATCTGTTGTTTGCATGGGGGTATCCAAGGGTACTCCGGCAGACAATGCCACAATTTTTTCGGCATTTTCCGGCGTAATCACCAGTAATTCTGCCAATTCTGAGGCTGTTTTATGCTCGGAAGATTTCAGTTCCAAAGCATGGGATTTTGCCACATCAGCAAGGTTACTGCCAAGCACATTGGCTTCAATGAGTGCGTCCAAAGCTTCGCGAATTTTAAGCAAACCGGCTTCAGCGGCAAGTGCATCACGGATTTCGCTTTCCACTGCACTCAATTCTTGAACACTGCCATCTTTGAATTCATTGGACTTAAGAAGATGTAAGCCAATGGGAGTGCGAACAATATCGGAAACCTCTCCTACTTCCAAGGCAAAAATAGCTTCATTGAAAGATTGTAATCCTCTATTTTCAGAAACCCAACCAAGCTCACCGCCTTCTTCGGCAGAATCGGTATCTTGAGAATGTTTTTTGGCAAGCTCTGCAAAGTCGGCACCATCGGTCAATTCTTTTTTCAAACCTTCCAAGGTTTCCGTCACTTTTTTAACTTCTGCCTCATCGGCATTGGGAGCAAGGCGCAATAAAATATGACTGGCACGCACTTGCTTTGGAATGGTATATTTATCGGCTACATTTTTGTCATAATACGCTTTGACAGCCTGAGCATCGATGCTCTCCGGTTTTCCTAAAAGGACAGGGGAAACAGATACATACTCCACATTAACTGTGGCAGGTAAAGTAAAGTTAGCTTTATTACTTTCATAAAAAGCCTTTACGCTGTCTTTTGCCGGTTCACCCAATTCAGCAAGGGCATCGTCCATGGGAAAAAATATATAATCAACGTTTCTTTTTTCATTGGCATAGGCAAAAAAAGCTTGCACATCGGAATCATAGCTTTGCGCAGTTGCCGTAAGACTGCGACGCAATTTTTCCTCCAACATACCCTCACGCACATTGCTTTCATAATTGGCAACACCCTCAAAACGCTGATCTGCAACTCGCTTATATTTTTCCGGGTCAAAAACGTCTTGTTCATTCTTAAACATGGGGTTTGACACAATATAATCACGAAGTGTGTTATTGGAAATACTTAAGTGCAAACGTTTAATTTCTTCGTCGGTCAAAGTTTGAAAGATAAGACCGTTTAAAGTTTGTTGCGGCAACTGAGCAAGTCTGAGTTGTTCCGGTGTAATTTCAGGATTTTGCGCTATGGCGGCTTGTTGAAGATATTGATACATACGCTCAAAATCCACAATTGTTATGGCTTCGTTGTTTACAGTAGCAATAGTTGTTGAATTATTAATGCTTTGTATGGAACCAAAGCCCCAAAAAACAAAAACCACAATAATTAATCCAAAAGCCAATTTAACCCCTATGGACTGGGATTTATTACGAATTAAATCTAACATACTTTCTCCGCTAAAATGTCTATATTCATAAAGCCACATATCAACAAGGAACATGGCTTTACTCAAATTCGTTTAATCTATTTTTTTTGGGAAATAAAAGAAAATATCGGCACCTACTCTATTTCAATCCCCATTGCCCGATATTCATTGAGCTTATTCCGAAGAGTTCTCACAGAAATACCCAGTAAGTCAGCAGCCTGCGTTCTATTGCCTGAAGTTGCTTCAAGTCCCTTGATTATCATAATACGTTCCATTTCATGTAATGGAATAACGGCTCCGCCAAAGAGATCTTCATTATGAGATGAATTTTTGCCGGAAGCATTTTCCACACCATTTCCATTTAAATCAACGTTTCCGTCCACATGAGCACTTTCGGTGGGTGAAAAATTATCTTGAACATCGTCTGCAAAAATTGGCCATGTATCGGGGTCAAGCAAAAAATGACCGGGCTCAATGGGTTGCCCGTGAGCAAGCAAAACAGCACGCTCCATAAGATTTTGCAATTCACGCACATTACCGGGGAAATCATATTCGGAAAGCCATTTGGTGGCAGCAGCAGAAAATGTGGTGGGAGGAACTGAATATTCCTTGGTATACATTTGCATAAAAAAGTTTGCCAAGGTGAGTATGTCTTTATCCCGTTCACGCAACGAAGGTAAACGCAAGGGAATGACATTTAAGCGAAAAAATAAATCTTGGCGGAATTTTCCTTCTTTGACCCAATCTTCAAGGTGTCTGTTGGTGGTAGCAAGCACACGTACATCCACTCGCAACGTATCGGTACCGCCCACCCTGTCAACTTCTCCCTCTTGGAGCACACGCAAAAGCTTTGCTTGCAAGCCCAAATCCATCTCGGAAATTTCGTCAAGTAAAATGGTGCCGCCTGAAGCCAACTCAAATTTACCCGGTTTACGGGCAACAGCTCCGGTAAAAGCCCCCTTTTCATGTCCAAAAAGTTCACTTTCAAGTAAATGTTCGGGCAAAGCAGCACAGTTTACCGCAACAAAAGGTCCACCGGAACGATCACTCCACGCATGTAAAGCTCTGGCAAAAAGCTCCTTACCCGTACCGGACTCTCCATTAATAAGTACCGTTGCTTTTGAGGGCGCAATTTGGCGTGCCAGTGCCATTACTCTTGCAATAACAGGATGTTCACCTACGATATTGGGACCATCCATATAGCTGGCTTTTCTACCGCCAAGGGTAGACAATGCCGGTGCTGATATTTTATTTTTACCGCCTCGTGCCACAGTAATTATTTTTTCAAAATCAAGTGGTTCAAGCCAATAGTCAGCCGCTCCAAGCTCCATAAAGCGCCTTGCCTCATCGGCATTACCTTTATCTGTAATAATAATTACCGGAGGAAAAGCAGGATCGTCTTGCCCCACAGCAAGCAAATCTTCTGCTTTAAATCCGGGTAATTCCGGACGAGCAAAGATTAGCCCGGGACCTGATTTACGAATAAATACAGAGGCACCTTGGAGATTTTCGGCAAGACCTATCTCGTAACCCGCATCACGAAGTGAGGGGAAAATACGAGTGACGGCATGAGCCGGGGCAAGAAAAAGAATACGACGTTTTAACATGCTTTTACTCTTTTATCATCTTGTTTCAATAATTGCAAGTATCTATTTTCGTTACAAGGTTAATGAATATTTTTTATTGCATTTAGCTCAAACGCAATATATTCTTCAAAGGAAAGAACACACATCATTTTAAAATAACAGGAAGATTATGAAAAATTTAAGCTTGCAACATATTTTGGAAGAAGTTGCAAAAGGCAAACTGAAAGTTGATGATGCCCTAAAGAAAGCCCATGAGTCAACATTTTTTTCAGATAAATCTCAGGTAGATTCTTGTTGCCAACCCTTGGTAAGCTCGGTTCAAGACACCTTAAGTGGTTTAACCCTTGATACAGAGCGTAAAAGCCGTACAGGTCTTTCAGAAGTAGTTTTTGCACCTCATAAAAATGACACACAACTTATTTCTGCCATTACGCATTTACATGAATTTTCACCGGTATTGGTTACCAGACTTTCCTCGGAACAACAAAAACTTTTGCGTTCCAATTTCCCACAAGGTTCACACCTTGAAAGTGCCGGGCTCTTCACGTTGGGAAAAACACTTCCCGACGAAAACATGTCACACAAATGGGCACAGGAAGGAGAAATTATAGTCATATCTGCCGGAGGAGCCGATAGAAAAGTGGCGCTGGAAGCCTTTGGAGCATTGCATTTTTGGAATATTGCCGCCGGTTTTATAGCCGATGTGGGAGTTGCGGGTCTGCACAGACTTTCGCCACATGTGAGCGCACTACAAAAAGCTAAAATAATAATAGCCGTTGCCGGAATGGAAGGCGCTTTACCGGGCATCGTGGCCGGCTTTGTGCGTTGCCCCGTGCTTGCCGTACCCACCTCCGTTGGTTATGGTGTAGGCGAAAAAGGTATTACCGCATTAAACTCAATGCTTTGCAGTTGCGTACCCGGTTTGGCTGTCTGCAATATCGACAATGGTTTCGGTGCTGCGGCATTTGCCGCTAAAATGATTTTAAACCATTCAGAACATGGTTAGTGAGCACATCTAACATTGAAAAAGCTTCAAGTTTTCCTTGGGCTTTTTCAATGTTATAACGAAACAAAAAACATTTAACAAAGCTAAAGATTCTTACAATATTCCTTAATGAATTCCTCGGCACTCAGTGGTTTATAAAATAAAAATCCTTGCCCAAGCTTACAGCCAAGTTCCAAAAGTTTTTGCCGTTGTTCTTCGCGTTCAATACCTTCCACAACACATGAAGACATGCCTAATTCATCAATCATAGTCAAAATATGCCTTACAATGACAACATTTTTTTCACTTTTATCCATGCTGTCCAGCAACATTTTATCGATTTTTACTTCGCTAAAATAAGGTATGGTCATCATGGCAAAGTTGGCTTGCTTCATACCAAAATCATCAAGGGAAACCTCAAAGCCGCCTTCACGTATGTTACGTATTTTATTTTCAAAAAAATCATAGTCTAAGGTATCAACATTTTCAGTGATTTCAAGGCGTATATATTTATGCGGTACATCATATTTTTGACATATACGCTTAATTTCTTCCACTAAATCATAACAAATAAAGGTAACACGTGAAAAATTCACGGCAATAACCAAAGGACAGCCTCTTTTTATAAGATACTGGAGCACGATGCAAACTTGTTCCAAGGCAAAAAAATCCACGTGGCGAATGGTACCATCATGCTCGTACATGGGAACAAATTTATCAGGCGGTATAAGTTTTCCCCATTTATCCTTTTTACGAATTAAGGCTTCGGCTCCCACTATTTCCTTGGTAAGTAAATTTACTTTGGGCTGCAAATAAATACTAAAAACATTTTCCTGCAATTCACGTAAAATGATTTCAATGGAGTTGACGCGTTTTTGAATCAAGTCCTTTGGACGTGCCAAATAATATTTTTGTTTTTCAGCGCGCATTATTTCACCGGAATTTTCAATGGCCAACAATATGTCTACATCAAACCCTTGCCACGCATCGCCAATGGCAAAAGAAAATTCCTCATTAGCCGCTTCATACCTGCGCAAGCGTTCAAGTATCACGTTAAAATTTTGAAGATTAATGTTTGGGCAAAGAGCAACAAATTCGCCATTGCCAATGCGGAAAAGATCTTGCTGTACAAATTTACTGAGTAACTTCGCCACTTGCTTTAAAGTAAAATCACCGTATTCCACACCATATAAAGCGTTTATGCTTTTAAGACCATTAACATCCACATGGATTACACCAAGAGATCTTAAATTACTAAAGCCTAATTCATCAAGTCTTTCTACATATTTATTTCTATTATAAAGCCCGGTTACACCATCGGTATAACTTAAAGTTTCAAGCTGCTTAAACAGACGATTTTTTTTAAGCAAATCTTTAATAAAAAGCCCGATGGCATGTAGAAAAGATAAATCTTCATGTAGCCCAAAAACATTTCCCACTGCAATAATGGCAGTCATTTTGTCCTCTTTATAAAGAGGTGTGACAAAAAGTTTTTGCACATTATAAGTTTTGATAATTTTATGACACACAGATTCTTCTGAAAACATATGCTCCGGCATGTAAAAAACACATTGTCCATTTTCACGTAAAAGTTGCACAACGTCCTTGAGCTCTTGTTTTGGAATAAAAAGGATATTAGGATCTACAGCAACTTCTGTTTTTGTCCATATATTACTGATAACAATGCGTTTTTCACTTTTTTCTAAATCTAAAAGTATGGCTTGCTGAGCACCATAATATTCTCCGATAATACCAAGTAGATTTCTTATGGCATCAACGCCCGGCACATCTTTTATGAGATTTTGTATACACCGAATCAAAAGATCGGTTCGGTACTTTGCAGAAAAATCATTTGAAAGACCTTGAAACACATCCTCAAATGATTCTTTTAATATATTTTGCGGATTTTCTTGAAAACAAGTAGACCTTATTTCTTGGCTAATTCCCAACAAAGAATGCACCAAAAATTCAATTTTTTTATCGATGGTTTCCGCAGATTTAAAAAATCTCTTTTGCACTTTGCCGGGCAAAACCAGAACTGTTCCGGTAGATTTATTTTGACATGTACAAGAAGAAAAATTTTGATCCATGTAAGCTTTTTTACAGTTAAAAAAAGAAGTTTTATTAAAGGCATCCATAACAATTTCACCACTGTTTTGCGTATTAACTCTTTCATCTAAGGCAATATTACCGAGTTGAAGGTTATGGGAATCATTGATTGTTTTCATAAAAACTCCATAAAATATGCAAAAAGCTAAAGGCTAAATCATTCGGTCATATTTAACATTCGAAACTGAGCAATACCGATGTCCTGTTTTGATAAAATATTTATATTTAATGTAATAGAGACTAAATCCAGTGTACTATAATGTTACCTATAAGACTCATACCAGTCTCATAAAAAAAAAGCAACACCAAGAATATCCTGAAATTTTGAGGGAATTTCGTATTTAGAAATAACATGTTGATACTTAAACTAAATACCACCTTTTAGTTTGTGAAAAAAAACTTTAATAGTGAGAACTACGCATTCAAAAGTTTTTTCATACTGAAAAGTCAAAGCATCACTCAGCAAGTATTTCATATTGTTCTATTTTATCTCTTACGGCACTCAGAACCAAGGCCATTGTACCGGAAATCAAGGCCAAAGCTCTAGGAGGAATTTTTTCCATCTCATCAATATGGAACACCGCATTAAAAAATTGCTTGGGGCACTTATTTTGCTCCTCTTTGCCAACCAATTCCATGTAAGGGGCAAAATGCGTGTCCACAAAATTTTTAGCCTGCTCTTTGGGAATATTACGTTTTTTAAGCAATGAAGTGGTACTGCGTAAATATGCCACGAGGACACTGTTTGGAGCGTGTAACATGAGCGATGAAACCAAGGTTGCATGAACAAAGCCGTACCATTCTCGGCAAAAAAGGTTACGATCTATGCTGTGCGGCGCAAAGCTGTCATTTTCCATCTGATCTATCATCTTAACAAGCTGAGCCGGTTCAGTATTAAGAGAAAATAGAATACAAGCAGCATCCACAGCTTGCGCCAAAGGTAATTTTTTTTTCTTCATAGACACTCCCATATGTTGAATTAATTCAAAATTTAAATATAATTTACGTTAGTCTGACACTTAGAATTGGAATGCGCAACAGGATATTGCGCCAAAATACAAAGTATTTTAGAGACAAGGCGATAAAAGTTAAAATTATGGAACGGAATTTTAACTTAGAGCTTATCCGTAAATAACGTATCGCGGACGATTACTGCGTCAAAGCACATTTTTCCTCAGGTCGA
>CAYJHV010000030.1:0-9733 GCA_964369825.1 uncultured Desulfovibrionaceae bacterium
TTTTTCCTCAGGTCGAGTACCAAAAGACGTACACTCCCTTCGTAAAAATGCACTCTTCCTTGTACTCGCCTCACGCTACATTTATTTACGGACAAGCTCTAAATTATATTGTCAATGAATGCTCCTTGGTTCATATTATTTTTGTGACCTAGAATAATCAATTTCTCCTTTTGATTTCAATACCTCAGAAGTGGGACCGCTCCATACGGCCTGACCTTTTTCCAGCGCAATAACCGTATGCACAAGTTGTAGCATATGAGCTTTGTGCGTAAATAAAATAACGGTTTTATCTTTTAAATATGGTAATAAGCGTAACATCAAACGCTGTGCTGATGCATCGTCCAATTGTGCTGCCGGTTCGTCCAAAATAATAGTATGCGGTTCACCAAGTAAGGCTCTTGCCAGTGCTACGCATTGCGCTTGACCTCCGGAAAGACCTAATCCTCTTTCGCCCAGTGGCATATCCAATCCAAGAGGATGTTCGCCTGCAAACTCCATAACGCCGGCAAGAGTGGCAGCTTTAATCAAGCCTTCTTCACTGTAAGGGCAATCACTTGGCCATGCAAGGGCAATATTGTGGCGTAAGGTACCACGAAAAAGGCGTACTTCTTGCGGTAAAAACCCAACTTTATTTCGATAAGGAAGCATGGGAGTGTGCTGCATATCCAAACGACCAAGCATAATACGGCCTTGTGTTGGTGCATAAAGCCCCATTAATAGGCGTGCAAGGGTTGATTTTCCTGATCCCGATGTACCCACAAAACCAAGCTTTGAGCCCGGTAAGATATTAATATTCAAATCCTTTAATGCTGTCATGCTTTGTTCGTGTCCACTTGGATAGCTAAAGCTGACTTTTTCAAGACATATGGGTACGGGAAGCGCGGCTTGCGGTATTTCCTCGACATTTTGTGCAAAATTTTCTTGAGGCATGGCAAGTAATTGCCCAAAGCGTTTTAAGGTCATGGTGGTTTGTTGAAAATCTGCTATGATTTGCACCAGCGCATTCATGGGAGCGGCGGCACGACCAAATAAAATAACGCAGGCAATGAGTCCGCCGGTGGTCAGCAATCCTTCCGAAATACGATATACTCCCACGATGACCAAGAGCACCGTTAAAAAAATATTAAAAAAAGCCAAACCTTGGGTGCTAAGCATGGCAAGAGCAGTGCTATGAATATGTGTGTCGGCACATTTTGCACTTTTTTCGTTCCAACCTTGCATTAAGCCAAGGTGCATACGTGAAACTCGTATGGTTTCAAGACCGGTGACCATTTCCGTGAGAAAAGATTGCTTTTCCGCATTGGCAAGCATATTATTGTGTGACGCTTTATAAAAAATTTTTTGTACCGAAAAAGAAAAAAGTGCCAAAACAGGTATGGAAATCAAGGGGATTAAGCCCAAAGTACCGCCAATAAAGAACATTAAGGCGATAAAAAGTGCGATGAAGGGTAAATCTGTCAAAGCCAAAACCGTGCGTGAACCAAGAAAATTGCGCACATATTCAAGTTCACGAACACGGGCAACAATGGCACCTACATTGCCGGTATCCTTGGTTGTATACAAAGTGTCAAAGCGTACTTGCAATAAAGTACGCATAAAAAGATTTTGCAATTGCACGTCGGCATTGCGTCCGGCAACATCCACAAAACGCATACGTGCCATGCGCAAGAAAAAATCCAAGCCCGTGGCGATAATCATGCCAAAAGCCAGTACCCACAAGCTTTCAAAAGCATTATTGGGCACCACACGATCGTATACATTCATGATGAAAAGCGGCATGGCAAGAGTTAAAACATTTACCACCAACGACGAGACAAGCACATGCCCATATAATGTGGAATAACGAGCCAAGATGCTCCAAAACCAATGCTCAGATTGTGCCAAAAGTCCCTCCAAATTGTATTCAGTGGAAGTATTAAGATTTTAAGTTATAGTAATTTCAATTGAAATTACTATTATTTCTCACGAGCAATCTAATATTTTTTATAAAATCAGATTACTATAGCAATTTTTTATTTACTTCATAAATAAAAAATATTTTGATTCTGTGTTATTAATTCAAATTTTAGTTCAACATACAATTTTTAGCTCATTTCCGAAGGAAATGAGCCGTGAGCGCGTTTTGGGGGGGCTGGGGGGCTTTTTGGCGCTAGCAAAAACCCCCCAGAAAAAAATTATTACCAAATTACAATCACGTAGTATGGACTTACGTGCATATTAAAACAACCATACCGGCACCGCATAGCGTCATACGCCGCTCAAGTGGCGAAATTCCCATGCCGTATAAAAAACCTTCCAAGCCACCTTGTTTTTGAAATTCTTTGTAGCAAGAATAGTGATCGCCGCCCACAAGAGCTTCAATACCATAAGCTAACATATTGGCAGGTAAAGCAATATTGCGTTCTGGCAAGCAATAGTCCGCAACAATAATATATTTTGCCACACGCTGAAGTTCTTGCATAACCTGCTTTGCATCAGTAAGCGGCATTGCGTGCAATGCCATGCAAAGTGTTGCCACATCAAAGCTTTGTTCTGCGAAGGGTAAATAACGAGCATCCCCAAGAAATAATTGAGCAGCTTGTGCATTTTTCTTACATTCTGCAAGCATGTGCGGACAATTGTCAAGTCCTGTACAGCAGTATTTATTGCTTTGTAAAAATGTATACAATAAACCACCACAACCACAACAGCAATCAAGAATTTTTTGTTGCTCACCAAGACTTTCTGTCATCTGCAACACTTCAAGGCGTAAACCTTTAAGCAATCTGCCAATAACTGATTCATAAAATTTAGCAAAATGAAGCGATTGTAAGAAATGCATATGAAGCCCGGTTCATTAAGTCATATTATGCACATTTTGCAAAATATTTTCCTTAGCATTTTGCAAAGCGGGAATGCTTGGCAAATCTTGCAAAATTTTCTGAATATATCCATGACTTAACAAAGCACGTTGCGTACCTTGATAGGTAAGATCATGTATCCATGTGCAAAGCAGTAGTTTAAAATCATTAACATAAACTATATCTGCATAAGCGGCCACACGTTTATGCAGCACATCTTGCAAAATTTTCTCGGAATAAAGCAAGGGTTCATCTTGTGCATAAAAAGTCACAGCAGAACTTTGTTTGTCTTGGCAAGAAAAATGTTCTGCCATAATGCGTAAAATATCCAACTTGTCTGCATCTCGCAAGGCATCAGCCATGGAGCGGAGTATGGGAGATAAATTTATGGGTAATACATAGCGATTATGTATACTTACCAAAGCAAGTACCTGACGTCGTACCAAATGGCTTTCGTGTTGCAAAAAACCTTCTTGGTGTAGAATTTTTGCACCCAACGTGGCATGGTTCACGGAATGTGCGTCTTTGAAGGTGCCGTAGGTAGTAAACTGCAAAAATCGTCCAATATCATGGTACAATGCAGATAAAAGACAAGCTCTGGCGTTGGGGAAAAGTTCCTCTTCCTCCAACACTAATTCTCGCATATGTGCAAGTACATATTGGGTGTGCAGTATCTTAAGTTCAAGCATGTCTTTCTTTTGGGCATCTTGGCAAAATGCTTCGGTATACTGCTTAAAACGCTCTATATGTTCAGAAATGTCTGTATTCATAAGTAAAGGAACATGCTTTAAAATTAAATAATAATTCTTATAATTTAGTGTATTTAAATTAATTTACAAATATTACAGAGATATGCTTAGTATGCAAAAAGCTAAGGTTTTACCCTTAGCTTTAGGCTTGAAAATCAAATTATGTGCAAAATCAAATAATTTTCTGTTATTATTATTTTGCCGTGAATTACCTCAAAACAATTTCAATAATGAGCTATTTTAAATCTAAGTTAAGGAGGTAAAGTTTATTTACCCATGCTGTTCAAGAAATCCTTATTACTCTTGGTACCGCGCATTTTCTCCAGCAAAAATTCCATACTATCAATGGAAGACATGGGAGATAAAATTTTACGTAAAATCCACACACGATTGAGGACTTCATCGTCAAGCAATAAATCTTCCTTACGTGTACCGGAGCGATTAATGTCCATGGCAGGATAAACACGTTTGTCGGACAAGTGCCTATCAAGGTAAATTTCCATATTGCCGGTGCCCTTAAATTCTTCAAAAATAACTTCATCCATACGTGAGCCGGTATCAATGAGCGCAGTGGCAATAATAGTCAAACTGCCTCCTTCTTCAATGTTTCGGGCTGCTCCAAAAAATCGTTTGGGACGTTGCAAGGCATTGGCATCAAGACCGCCGGAAAGGACACGCCCTGAAGGCGGAGTCACCGCATTATATGCACGTCCAAGACGAGTTATGGAATCAAGCAAAATAACTACATCACGTTTCCGTTCCACAAGGCGCTTTGCTTTTTCAAGTACCATTTCACATACTTGCACGTGACGTTGCGGGGGTTCGTCAAAAGTGGAGCTGACCACCTCGGCATTTTTCACCGTGCGCTCCATGTCAGTAACTTCTTCCGGACGTTCATCAATGAGTAAAACAATGAGGTATACATCGGGATTATTGGCATTAATGGCATTGGCAAGTGACTGTAATAAAATAGTTTTACCGGTTCTAGGCGGTGCTACTATAATACCACGCTGACCACAGCCAATGGGTGACATAAGGTCAATAATTCGATTGGAGAAATTTTTATCCCCATTTTCCATAACGAGTGGGCTGTTAGGATAGATGGGGGTGAGATTATCAAAAAGGACGAGATTTCTTGCATTTTCCGGAGCTTCCATGCCAATATCGGTGACTCTGAGGAGGGCAAAATAGCGTTCTCCATCTTTGGGAGGTCGAATTTGCCCCGATACTATGTCCCCTTTACGCAGAGAAAATCTTCTGATTTGTGAAGGGGATACATAAATATCATCGGCACCCGGCATATAGCTACACAAAGGTGAGCGCAAAAAACCAAAACCATCAGGCAATATTTCCAGCACGCCATCGCCATAAATGGCACCATTTTGTGAGGAACACGATTGCAAAAGCGAAAATATTAATTCTTGTTTTCGCATGGAACTGGCATTTTCAAGATTGTATTGTTCTGCAAGTTCCATAAGATCGTGCATGGTTTTAGTTTTGAGTTCCGAAAGGTTTAACACACTTTCAACCACTTCTTCTAGCATCTCAGGGCTTTCTTTTTTCTTACGCATATGATTCCATTGGTACGGTAAAGTTTAACTGCCTTCTCAAAATAAGACTTTTCATTGGGTAACTATATTTTTGATTTTTTGTGAAATTTTAAGTATGAAATCTTGCGCATACAATGCAAAGCGCACGAGATAAAGTGCTATGCATCACCTTACATATCTTTATTGAGATTAACTATCCACTGACATTAGTCATTATTTATTTGCATTAAAATGACTAATAATGCTCAGATAACAAACCATATCACGAAAGGTCATTAAAGATATTTTCAAAGAAAGTAAATCATTCTTATAAATAACACAATAAACATGTCAAAAATACATGCAAAAATACTTGGTTTGCCCAACTTGGCGGGCATATCGAGGATTACCGAAGCAAGGGAAAGGTAACCATATTTTACATGGAAAGCAAGCAAAAAATTCCAAGTAAGTGTCTAATTTGTTTTTTGCACATTAGAAGGATAAAATGACAATATTTTTTCTCGAAGGCTTGCTTCGTCCATTCCTAAGACCTCTGAAAGTTCACAGGTAATAAGTATCATGGCTTGTTCAAGAAGTCGTCTTTCACCAAAAGAAAGTTCTTTATTTTTACCAATGAGCAAAAGCTCCCTAACAACCTTTGCCACTTCTGTCAGGTCAACACTTTTAAGTTTTTCGGAATATTCTCTAAATCGTCTATTCCAATTTTGCCCTGTATGCACCGCTATTTCTTCGTTTGTGCACAAAATATCTAAAATTTCTTGTGCCTTATTGTTGTCGCTTAAAGGACGTAAACCTACATTTAGCGCATTATGCACAGGAACCATGAGAGTAATATTATTGGATACTATGCGAACTATATAAAATTCGCACTGCACTCCGGAAATCTCATCCTGTGCTATACGTTCAATTTTTCCAACACCTTGGGCAGGGTACACTACCAGCTCATCAGTTTGAAACACGTTTGCCTCTCAATTTTTTGGGGTGATGTAATCTTGTTAACTTAGGAAACAAAAGACCATTTTATATCACTTTGAACTAAAGCGTTTACCAAATGAGTGCTGATATCAGGTATAGAAAACGGGAAAGGAGTAAGGCATAAGCACAGACAACAATAGATAAGCACAAAAAAACGGATACGCAAGGGGCATTGATAAAAATTGCTCAAAAAAATTCAAAATAAATAATTACAATTAATATTTTAAAGTGTTATGCCAGTTAAAAAACATCAAATTTCTCCTAAGTGATTTTCAGTCTTTTTTTAAAGCGAATTTACTGGCCGGAGCAAGACCTTCCTTGGTAAAAACATCTAAAACATCAAATGCTTTAGGCATGACATTATGAATACTTTCTTTTTCAGCCAAAGAAGGTTTGCTTAAAACATGTCTTGAAACTTCACCTTCTTCTTTTGATAAAGGCCTGCCAATGCCAAGACGTAAGCGATAAAAATCCGGAGTGGCAAGGTGCTCTGTTATGGATTTAAGACCATTATGACCGGCATTACCACCTCCGCACTTAAATCGTACCTGCCCTACGCCAATATCAAGCTCATCGTGAGCCACAATAAGATTTTTAGATGTAAGATTATGCCAAGCAAGAAGTGGCTGTACGCTCGTACCACTTAAATTCATGAAGGTCAGCGGTTTTGCCAAAAGCCACCATGGTGAGCTATTGTTTTCTTTCACACGCCACAATTCACATTTAAATTTTGAACCTTTAAGCTCTTCCACTTGTCCTTTGGCAGCACAATGTTCTTTAAAATAATCCACAAACATAAAACCAAGATTATGTCTTGTGCCCTGATATTGACTTCCGGGATTTCCAAGACCAACCAGCAAATATTGATACTGCATATGCTATCCTCACTCGTTCACTGTGGCGATTCAGTATTTATGTGAATATAAAGACCAAGCCCTGCACATTCTGCCACCACGTGCGCTGCCATTTGCTTAGCATATACTTGACTTAAAGGGCACAAATGACCGCCGCCTTCAATAATAATAAGTTTTTTTTGCTCAACCTGAATACGTTCCAAGGTATCCTGCATAAGACTTAAAGGAAAAAGCATGTCATTTCGTGCTGTAAGTAAAAAAAATGGACAAGATATGTTTCCCATTTGCTCTGCCTGACTTAAGTCTTGATTAAAAAAATTTGCAATGAAGGAAAGAGGATAACCGGAGCGACAATTTTTTTCCGGACTGAACATCTTGTAACCATGAGCTAAAATTCGTTTATGGTCAAGGTACATCCAAAAAGGAATGGGCAATAAAGGAAAAATTTTAGCCATTGACCTTAATTTTGCAAGCAATTTTTGTTTATGATGCGCAATAAATGCAAGCCGGGTTACCGATGCTGCATTGTCATTGTGCGGCAAAAGTGTGCTTATGGGAAAACAAGCTTTAATGCTTTTATTGTTTATGCTGTGCGCAAGAGCTAAAATGCCTCCTTGGCTGTGACCGCAAAGCACCAAAGGACCGGAAAAATACTTATGGGCAAAGCTTTCTGCATCTTTTCCATTTTGCAAGATATCATCAAAAGTAAAATCTTTCTTTTGGCGTGGGCTAAGACCGTGACTTAAAGGGTGTATACCAAGTACATTAACGCCCAAAGCAAAAAGTTCGTATAAAAAAATACTGTACATGAGCGGAGAGGAAACAGTACCGGGATAAAAAAGTACCGTTGTCGCCGCCGGGTCTCTTTCAAGCAATGAAAGAGCTATGGGTATGCCTTGCGATTGAATAATTTCGGTGCGAAAATGAGATATAGAAGGAGAAAGCATAGGCATGACAGAAGATGAGGTGTTGTATACAGTGAAAATAAAAGCTGATTCCCAAGGTACAAATAATGTTAGGAAATCAGCTTTTTAATAACAACAAAAGATAAATTATTCAAAAGCGACTTTGAAAAATGCAATAATTAAACGCCGTCGTGCTCACCTTCTTCTTTCACCTTGGAGATGACAGAAACTATGGCGAAATTTTGATCATAAGATGCGCTTACACCGGTCGGAAGTTCAAGGTCAGCTACACGAACGCTGGAATTTAAGCCCATTTCGGTGACGTCAACCACAATTTTCTTGGGAAGATCTTGGGGTTTACCCACAAGGTAAACACGCTCACGATAGGTTTCAAGTTTTCCGCCCATTTTAACACCTTTAGAAACGCCTATAAATTCAATGGCTACTTGAACTTTTACAGCTTTCTCAAGGTCTACACCATAAAAATCAATATGAACAAATTCATTTTTATAAGGATGGCGTTTTGCTTCCCAAATCATGACGGGATGAGTTGTTTTATTGCCGGCGTCATCTATTTCAAGGGTAAAAACAGTGGTTTTTCCCATTTCACCATACATTTTATCCAAGGGAAGAGCAGGCATTTCCACAGGAATATTATCACCCTTGGCAGTATAAAAAACACCGGGAACCATATTTTTTACACGCAGACGGCGATTATACCCCTTCTTCAGACCCTCGCGTTTTTGCACATTCAAAACTTTTTCTATGGACATGACAGTCTCCTTAAATAATATCCGTCATAACGGTAAATATAATCTATACAAAAAGCACACTGACCGATGAGCCGGTGTGTATATTGTGTATGGTTTTGCCAAGCAAGGAAGCAACGCTGGCCACCTGTAACTTAGGGCATTTTTGTAATTTATCACCCAAAGGAATGGTATCGGTGACAATAACCTTTTGCAAGGCTTCCGTGGCATTAATTCTTTCCACGGCAGGACCTGAAAGAACACCGTGCGCAGCACAAGCAAAAATATCTTTGGCACCGTTTTGTTTAAGCACCTCGGCACCGGCACATAAAGTACCCGCAGTATCAATCATATCATCAACGATAACGGTTACTTTACCTTGCACATCACCAATAACATGCACAGCCTGAGATTGGTTTGGTTGATCACGTCTTTTGTCGATGATGGCAAGACCGGCATTAAGCCTTTTGGCATAAGCCCTTGCTCTTTCCACACCGCCGGCATCAGGAGAGACAACAACCAAGTCACCCTCGGGTAAGTCACGCAAATGCGACAGCATAACCGGTACACAAAAAATATTATCCACCGGGCAATCAAAGAATCCTTGAATTTGACCGGCATGTAAATCGATGGTCACCACTCGTTGTGCGCCGGCAAGCTGTAAAAAATCAGCCACAATTTTTGCTGATATGGGCGCACGAGGGCTCACCTTGCGATCTTGCCTTGCATAGCCATAGTAGGGAACAACAGCCGTTATACGTGCGGCACTGGCGCGCTTGAGCGCATCCAGCATAAGACACAATTCCATAATGTTGGTATTACCGGGAGAACAAGTTGGCTGTACCACAAACACATCATCGCCACGAATATTGGCGCCGATTTCAACACGAATTTCACCATCGCTGAAAGTGGTAGTCAAGGAAGGTGTCAGTTGACAGCCTAAGTGATCACATATGGCAAGCGCTAAATCAGGATTTGCGGAACCTGTGACGATTTTCAGATTATTAAACATGATATGTCTCTGCTTTCTCGCGCTTATGCTCGAAAGCGCATGGGAATAAAAATGGCAGGGGCGGAAGGGATTGAACCCTCGAATGACTGGACCAAAACC
>CAYJHV010000031.1:0-2275 GCA_964369825.1 uncultured Desulfovibrionaceae bacterium
AATAAGTACACCAAAGGCAATCACATCCTTCCATGCAGCGGCAATATAGGCCGCACTCATGGCTTCAATGACGCCAAGCAAAAGTCCACCGAGCATGGCACCCGGAATATTGCCGATACCACCCAAAATGGCGGCAGTAAATGCTTTTAAGCCGTAATTCCAGCCCATCATAAAGTCAATTTGACCATAGTAAATGCCTACCATCATACCGGCAGCACCGCCAAGACCCGGCCCAATCATAAAGACTATGGAAATGATGCGATTTACATTTATACCCATAAGTCTGGCTGCGCCTTGGTCAATGGCCACGGCACGCATGGCAGCACCGGTACGTGTACGATTTACAAAAAGATAGAGAGCAAGCATAAGACAGAGACAGGTGAGAATAACTAAAATCCGTATGCCCGGAATCTGCATTCCAAAAAGACTTAAAGTGAAGGAAGGGCGAACAGCTTCGGGGTACACGAAGAAACGAGCACCATACAAAAGCATAATGGCATTTTGAAAAAATATAGATGCCCCAAGAGCCGACACCACCGCCGAAAGACGATGCGCCGTGCGTAAAGGACGATAGGCAGCTCTTTCAAGCACAAAACCTATGAGTGCCACAAACACCGCTACCATAACAAAAACCAGTAAAATAGCCAATTCCACCGGCAATGCGCCCATAAGCCCTGCGCTGGCCAAGAAAGTAAACCCAAGGTAAGCGCCAATGGTAAATAAATCCCCATGCGCAAAGTTAATGAGCTTTAAAATACCGTAAACCATGGTGTAGCCCAACGCCACGAGAGCATAAATGCCTCCCACCGCCAAGCCGTTGAAAAGTTGCTGCATAAAATCAGTCATAAGTGGGGCAACTCCTTGTATTCATAAGGCTAATACCTAATTATACCTAAATGATTAGTGGCTAGTGACCGATTTGAATCAATTCATTTCTTGCCACTAACCACTAAACACTAAACACTAATTAATCACGGGCTTGTAAGATAAACTTACCGTTTCCGTCCACAACATAGGTACGATAGAAGTCACCTATACGATCGCCCTTGGTATCAAAGCTGATGGGACCTGTTAAGGCAACATAGTCTTTCAAGGTGTTGGTGAGGTAATTGGCAATACCGTCTGCGGTGGTATTACCGTTGGCAACGGCATCAGCTATAACACTGAAAGCATCACCGGCAAGCACTGCCCATACGGACACGGGAACAGACTTATATTCGTTTTGGAAAGATACAAGGAAATCCTTGGCTTCTTTGCTGTCAAGATCTTGAGGCAATGGAGGGCTGATGAAGAAATAATTTTCAGCGGCTTTGTTACCGGCAATTTTCACAAGGTCTTGGTGATTGGCAGCGTCACCGCCCATCATGGGAACTTTAAAGCCCATATCAAGCTTTTGACGTAAAAGGCTACCGGTTTCAGGATAGTAACCGGTGAAGAAAATAATGTCAGGATTGCTTTTTCTTAAGCTGGTAAGGGTGGCCGTATAATCTCTTTCACCGGGGGTAATGGCGTCAAAATACACGATTTCAATTTTGTTTTTATCGAGAACAGCCTTGGTTTCTTCAGCCAAGCCTTTTGAATAAGAAGAGTTATCATGTAAAAGAGCTACTTTTTTGTAACCTTTTTTCTTAATGAGATTACCGGCAGAAAGCCCTTGGGAATCGTCACGAGGAGAGGTGCGGAAAAATGTTTTTAAGCCTTTTTCGGTCAAACGCACGGAAGTGGATCCGGTACCGATTTGCACAATGTTGGCTTCTGCCAAAATATTTTGAGAAGCTTCGGTCACGGCAGAACCATAGGTTCCGATAACGGCCACAACGCCGGAAGAAGCAAGTTTATTGGCGGCAAGAGCGGCAGAACGAGGATCACCGGCATCGTCTTCAAAAATCAAAGAAATGGTATTTTTACCTTCTTTTTTAGCTTTGTCATTATAATCTTTAGCAAGTAAGTTCACGATATTTTTCATATCCTGACCTTCCGAAGCCCATTTTCCTGTCAAGGGGCAAAGAACTCCGATTTTTACTTCAGCAGCCTGAGCTTGTATGGGACCATTCAAGAAACAAGCTGAAAATAAAGCACCTAAACATAAAACAGATAAAAACTTTTTCATACATTCTCCCAAAAAAAACGTTAAAACTTAAAACATCTGCCACAATCCTTAACGCAAGTCAGCCTCTTTTCGAGGCTGACTGCATATATTTTTTGTGTTATTCTACCCAATCATCCCCCTCTTCAATGGGGGCAAAACCCCGACGCATGGTATTTTCGGTGATAA
>CAYJHV010000031.1:2285-9706 GCA_964369825.1 uncultured Desulfovibrionaceae bacterium
GAATTTGCGTCTTGCTATGTCCAAATTCTTGGGCGAACGGCTAAAGACACCGCCGGTCAAAGCAAAACGTGTGCTGTTGGCCATTTCGATGGCATGTTCAAAATCACGTGCACGCATTACTGACAGCACAGGGCCAAAAACTTCTTCTTGGGCTATGCGATGCTCAGGCGTAATGTCGCCCACAATGGTAATGGGCACATAATAACCATTACTGTCAGGAATTTTGCTTTCAAAAAGCAAAGTACCTTCAGATTTGGCAAGTTCGGCATATTGCATAACATTTTTTTGTGCGGCTGCATCTACTACCGGTCCCATGGCATAGGTACTGTCTTCGGCAGGCCCAACCAACAAGGCTTTGGCTGCTTCCAAAAGACGCTCAAGTAGACGATCATATACAGTATCCAAAACGATGAGGCGTGAGCAAGCAGAACACTTTTGCCCTTGGAAAGCAAAGGCAGAATATAAAATGTGCGGTACGCATTCATCAAGGTCGGCGTCATCGTCAATGATAATGGCATTTTTGCCACCCATTTCCGAGATGATTTTCTTCACATTCATTTGATCAGGACCGGTTTTTCCGGCTTTTTCCAAAATGCGCAAGCCCACTTCCATGGAGCCTGTGAAAGCAATCAAACTAATGTCCTTATGCTCCACAAGGTAATCACCCATAACCGAACCACGACCGGGTAAATAGTTGAATACACCGGCAGGCAAACCTGCTTCGTGGAAGATTTCTGCCAATTGATGTCCAATAATTCCTGTTAAATTAGCAGGTTTATAAATTACAGGATTGCCTGTAACTATGGCGGCACTCACCATGCCTATGCTGATGGCAAAGGGGAAGTTCCATGGTGCGATAACGGCAGCCAAACCTTTGGCATCATAAAGATAATGGTTCAATTCACCGGGAGCATTACCAAGGCGCACAGGTTTTGACAAACGCACCATTTCACGGGCATAATACTCCAAGAAGTCAATACCTTCGGATACGTCTGCTTGAGCTTGATCCCATTGTTTACCAACTTCAAGTACTTGCCAAGCGCACAATTCATACATGCGACGACGGGCAATGGCAGCAGCTTTTACCAAATATTCAGCACGTTTTTCCGGAGCAGTATCACGCCAAACGGGGAAAACGGCATTGGCTGCAGCAATGGCTTGATCCACTTCGGCAATGCCGCCTTGTGCCACATGACCCAGCACTTCATCGGGATTGGCAGGATTTAAAGAAGGTATGGTTTCAGCTGTATTTACGTCTTGACCATTGATGTACAGAGGATAGGTTTTTCCTAAATTCTTACGAACATTGGCAATTTCAGTGGGGAAGACTTCACGATGATCTTTACGGGTAAAGTCCACCTGAGATTCATTGACGAAAGGTCCAAAACCTTCATAAGCCTCGGCTTCCTTGGCAGGTTTTTCTTTGCGATAACGTTCTGCCGTCAAAATTGGATCTTCCATAAGACGCTCAATTTCAGCTTCTTCAGCAAAACTTTGACGCAAGAAAGACTCGTTGGCAGTATTTTCCAGCAAACGACGCACAAGGTAACCCATACCGGGTACCATATCGCCATAAGGGCAATACAAACGCACACGCCCGGCAACTTTTAAGATGCCTTTGCGTACCGGTTCTGCCATACCATACAACACTTGGAATTCATAACGAGACTCGTCTACACCAAGTTCTGCTGCCATTTCCAATACTGCGGAAATACTACGAATATTGTGCGATGCGCAAGCATAGTGTACAATGTCATTATTTTTCAAAATTTCATAGGTAGCACGTTCAAAGGCAGCATCACTGTCAGCTTTTACTGTGAATACAGGAATTTCCCAGCCCATTTGTTTGGCTTTTACCGTTTCATAATCCCAATAGGCTCCCTTCACAAGGCGCAAAGAAATTTGCGTACCCACTGTACGTGCCCAAGAGATGATATCTGCCACATCTTGGTCAATATCTTTCAGATAAGCCTGCAAAACAAGACCGATATGCGGATAATCTTTATATTCAAGCTTCAAACGCTTATATACTTCGATGATGATATCTTTGTGCTTGTAGGATTCCATGTCAATACATAAAAATCCTTTAGCCTTAACCACACGCTCACATATCTTGCGTACTTGAACCAAAATACCCTCAACGGAACCTTCAAAATCTTGAGGATTGGCAAGGCAAAAAGTAGCTGTGGGCTTCACAGCCACGTTGATTTTAGGTGCATGTCCAAAGTCATCTTTAGCACCGGCAGGCGCATTGCCAAGGGGTGTCCAAGAATCTTGTTCTTTGTCCAACGCATCAATAACATCTAAATATGTTTGTACATATTCATCGGCTTCTTTGTGTGAAAGCGTTGCCTCTCCAAGTACGTCAACAACAGCCGCAAAGCCTTCTTTGCGTAATTTCTTAATGTTTTTTACCGCTTCGTCAGTTTTTTCGCCCACAATAAATTGCTTTGCCATTTCTTGAATATTGCTACTGATGAATTTATTCAGCATATTGCCGCCGATGGAACCAAAGGCACTGGCCAGCTTGGCACCCGTTGACAGCACTTTAGGCATATCATTGCCGGCACCAAAATATTCAGTAATATGATCTGAAAGCAATTTTGAAGTGGTTAAAGATGGAAAAACGTCCACAAAGCGAAATATCTGCACTTTAAAATTTTCATTGCGCATGCTCCAATCCATAACCTTGCCCATCCAAGCCCCTTTATTAAAAAGAGATGGTTTTTCGCCGGAAATACTTGCAAACATTTCCTTGCCACGGCTTACGATCTTTGCATTGGTCTTTTCTTGCATCTTGCCCCCATAAACATCCAATAAGTTAAATTGTTAAAAATATATCATTCCAAGCCATTAACATGTGAAATACATGTACTATTATCAATAATAAATCGACTCTAGCAAACTAGCAAAACTTTACACAAAAAGATAGTCCTTTGTGCACAAAAATCCTAAAAAAAAACTTTTTGCCTCCAAAAACAAAAATAATGAGCAACTAGTACCTTACCTAAATACACAACAATTTTTCCGATAAATGAAAAATCAATGCTTAAAGGATCTCTGTCCTGTAAAAACCATGGCTACTTGTGGACTATGTTCATTACATGCCATAATAATTTCACCATCTCGCATGGAGCCGCCGGGCTGAGCAATAGCCGTTATTCCCTCTGCCATAATCACATCAACACCGTCACGAAAAGGGAAAAATCCATCGGAAACACATATGGAACCCTGTAAACCGGCACGAACATTCTTGCATTCTGTCCATATGGACTCTAGTTCTTGTGCGCTTTGTGCGTCTGTTTGCGCCTTCAGTGTCAGCTCATAAAGAGTCACATTGAATTTTTTGAAACAGAGCATGTCGGCGTATTTTGTATACGCTTTGTGAATGGCCAACTCCACACATCCTACTCTATCTTGTTCGCCGGTACCGATGGCAACGGTTGTACCATTTTTAGCAAAAATAACAGAATTAGAAGTAACCCCTGCCTCCACAGCCCATGCAAAATACAAGTCATCCAATTCTTGCGCCGTAGGTTTTCGTGTATTAACGCTAACCCCCGCTTTGTCCGTATGGGCAGCAGGCATAAAGTCACAAACACTGCTTATGCTATTCACAAAAGATTTTTGCACAATTAAACCGCCGTCGCTCAAACTTTTTATATCAAGGAATGAAGAACTTGTAAGATTGTCAAGACGTGCCAAGCCGGTAAGCTCAATAATACGCAAGTTTTTTCGAGTCTTTAAAAGCTCAAGCGTACCCTCAGCAAAACTTGGTGCCGCCACCACCTCAAAATAATTATCTGCTATGAGTGTTGCCGATTCCATATCCAGTTCCCGATTAAGAACAACGGCTCCGCCAAAGGCAGCAATACGATCGCACCAAAAAGCTTTTTGCATGGCATCGCCGATGCTGATACGTGACCAAGCCGCTCCGCAAGGATTATTGTGTTTAAGAATAATAACCGCAGGATATTGCGCTAAATATTGCAAGATATTTGCACCATTATCCACATCGGTAAGGTTTGTTTTACCGGGATGTTTTCCGGCTTGAAGCATATTTTTTTCGCTCAATGCCGACACCATGCCATGCTCCGGTCCTCTCCACGTCAAACCGCCAATGCTTAAACTTCCCTGCACCATTTGGTATAATGCTGCCGGTTGATCGGGATTTTCTCCGTAACGCAAACCTTTTTCTTCATCATCAATATTCCATGTACGTCTTTTGTATACTAAAGTTTCTTCGCCCAAGGTGATAGTCATGGTTTCGGGAAAAGCATCTTTTTGCACTTCTTTGTACATACCTTTTAAATCTCGCATATTACACACCTTTTATATTTATATAAAATTTCGTTCTACCTAACACAAATTTTTAAAAGGTGCAATTTCATTGAAGGCTTTTTTACTGCTTGGCAAAATGCTTTTTTTTTGTTACAATAGTTACCGTTGCAATTACAAGCGATGCAATTCTTTTTATTTCATTAATTTTGTGAGTTTGACATATTTGGAGCAAACATGGAACATCTTTTAATCAAATTGGCACGTCAACTTGACGCACTAGATGAGGCTTCGCTTATGGCTCTTTGGGATAATTATGCTGAAAAAGTATATCGTTTTGAACCTACCAAGCGTTGGGAAGAAGCTGCTCTGGTGTTTTCCTTTATTCAGGCAAAACGCTGGAAAAATCAACTCTTTAATCATCATTGGTCAAAGCAAATGCGTCCGGACAATATGGAAAACGTACCGTTGTCAAGTTTTAGTTTAGAAAATGATTTCATTCCAACAAAGGAAGAAGAGCCCACCAAAGCAAATATGCTTGCTTTCAAGCCAAAATTGAGTAAAGAATAGCTTTTGTGTATTTGACTAAAACAATGCAATAGAGTACACAGTTAAGGCATTGAGCGAACTTTTTCGCTATTATTGCCGATAAAGTTTTGTGATTTTAATGGATAAGGGTAATTAAACATGTCCAATGTAGTTATAGTCGGAGCCCAATGGGGCGATGAAGGTAAGGGTAAGCTTGTAGACTTACTCAGTCGTCAACTGGAAGTCATAGTCCGCTTTCAAGGCGGCAACAATGCCGGACATACCATTTGGGTAGGCAAGGAAAAAACTGTTTTACACCTGATCCCCTCAGGTATATTGCATGAAAAAACACTATGTTGTATAAGCAATGGTGTGGTTTGCGATCCCTTTGTTTTGCTTGAGGAAGTGGATGATTTAATCAAAAAGGGTATTGATATTACTCCGGCACGTTTAAAGATTAGCAAAAAAACACATCTTATCCTGCCTTATCACCGTGCCATCGACAAAGCACGTGAAAATTATAAATCCGCCGAAAGAAAAATCGGTACCACCGGCAGCGGAATCGGTCCTTGCTATGAAGACAAAATGGCAAGAATCGGCATTCGTGCCGGCGACCTTGTGGATGCTACCTTGGTACGCAATAAAATCATTCATGCTCTTGAAGAAAAAAATACTCTTTTACAAAATCTTTATCATGAAGATATTTTGGACGCTGAAGCAATAATTCAAGAAGTTTTGCGTATTGCTCCGCGCATAGTACCGTTTTTGGCAGACATTTCTTCTGAACTTGAAGAGGCTTTTGCCCATGGAAAGTCCGTACTCTTTGAAGGTGCGCAAGGCGTACATCTTGATATTGACCATGGAACGTATCCTTTTGTTACCTCTTCCAATACCGTATCATCTTGTGCGGCTTCCGGTAGTGGCGTAAGTCCTTTACAATTGCATAAAATCATTGGCATTGCCAAGGCCTATACCACAAGAGTGGGCGCAGGTCCCTTCCCCACCGAGCTCAGCGATGAAACCGGAGAGTTTTTACGCAAAAACGGTCATGAATTTGGTGCAACCACCGGACGTCCTCGACGTTGCGGCTGGCTTGATATGGTTATTTTACGTGAAAGTATTCGCTTAAACGGCTTTACCGATATTGCACTCACCAAGTTAGATGTATTGAAAGGACTTGATACATTAAGTATTTGCACAGGCTATGAATATGAAGGACAGGTTATCAATTATCCGCCGCAAGAAGAAAATGCGTTGGCTCAAGTTGTCCCCATTTATGAAAGTATGCCCGGTTTTCACGAGGATATTAGTAATTGCACAACTTTTGAAAGCTTACCTGCTACGGTTCGTGCTTACATTGAAAGAATTGAAGAATTAAGTCAGGTGAAAATCAGCATTATTTCCGTTGGGCCTGAGCGTGACCAAACTATTATGCGCTAAGCCGGCAAATGGCATAAAGTATGACCACAAAATCTGCCACAAAGGCTAAACCTGCATCCAAAGCAAGTGCCAAAACGACGACTAAAACAAGTACGAGAGTAAGTGCCAAGGATAAGGAAACTTTTGATTTTAGCGTTGAAGATGCCAAGACGGCTTTTTTGCCTGCTTTGCAGGAAAAATTTTGTGACACACGCAAAACTTTAACTCGTCTTGGTACCGGTGCGCCGCAGGTTTTGCTTTTAGAAGGCGGTGTGGAAGCAGAACGCCAATCCATGGCTTTGTGGTGGGCAGCTTTACAGCATTGCACACAGCGTCAAGAAGATAACACCCTTCAACCCTGTGGCACGTGTGGGCAATGCTTACACATTGGCGTGCGCATTCATCCCGATGTGCTTGCCTACGACGGACGCATCTCCAATACTGCCGACGAAGAAAACCCGGGACCTGTACGTGCTCTTAACAAAAACAATGCCGTCACCCTCAAGGGAAAGCTTGGTGATACCACTCGCAGTGGTCAAAAAAGAGTGATTATAATCAGCGGTATTGAAGAAGGTTCACGAAGCTCTGCCGCCAATGCTTTGCTTAAAGTATTGGAAGAGCCTTCTCCTGTAAATATTTTTGTCTTACTCACCGCTCAAAGAGAACAAATCCTGCCCACCTTGGTTTCTCGTTCCTTTGTGTATACTTTACCATGGCCTGCCACACACAAAGTAGCACAAGAATTAGATGTATGGGAACAAGCTTTGGCTGCTTTTTTGCGAAGTGGTCAAGAATGGTGGAAAATGACCTCGACTAAGGGAGCAGTTACGCCTCAATTAGCTTCGCAGGTACTTTTATTATGTCAAAAAAGACTTATTACCGCCTCTGCCGGTGAAGAACAAAATCCTCATGGTGGCGCACTCAGTCCTTTTTTTGCAAAATTCTCTGCACAACAACATTTCAAGCTTTCACAAATAATTGACACTGCCAACGAAGCATTACTCTATAATGTTACGCCCTCTCGCATCTTAGATACATTGGCTGTTGATATGTATACACTTTTACGCACCGAATATTGATTATTAATTTAATTTGAATAGCACCTAGTATTTTGCTTTATTCAAAAATAGTGATATTTTTTGTGGGGGGAACTTTTTCTAGCGGCGAAAAAATTATAACCAAACCACAAGCAAACA
>CAYJHV010000032.1:0-9442 GCA_964369825.1 uncultured Desulfovibrionaceae bacterium
AATTCACCGGGATTGCCCATATTCATCGGTCCGATAAAGTCCGCAGGACTTTGCATAAAGCGTATCATTAGTTCTATGAGATCAGATATATAACAAAAAGAACGGGTCTGCAATCCATCGCCATATATGGTAATATCCTTTCCTTGAAGGGCTTGCATAATAAAATTAGAAACCACCCTCCCATCATTGGGATGCATACGAGGACCGTAGGTATTAAAAAGCCTGCCCACCTTGATTGGTAAATTATGCTGACGATGATAGGAAAAAAACAAAGTTTCGGCACAACGCTTCCCTTCATCATAACAGGCTCTTGTGCCAATGGGATTCACATGCCCCCAATAATCTTCTTTTTGAGGATGCACATGTGGGTCACCATAAACCTCAGAGGTTGACGCTTGAAAAATACGTGCTTGCAAGCGTTTGGCAAGCCCAAGGGTGTTTATGGCTCCATGTACGCAAGTTTTAATGGTTTGCACAGGATCATGTTGATAGTGAATGGGTGAAGCCGG
The DNA here is from genome assembly GCA_964369825.1 of uncultured Desulfovibrionaceae bacterium. Taxonomy (GTDB): domain Bacteria; phylum Desulfobacterota; class Desulfovibrionia; order Desulfovibrionales; family Desulfovibrionaceae; genus CAYJAD01. The sequence goes on from CAYJHV010000032.1 coordinate 510, forward strand.
GCAAGCAAGGTTATAAATTTCATCCACTTCCACGTAAAGCGGAAAAGTAATATCATGACGTAAAAGTTCAAAACACTTATGATCAAATAAATGTTCCACATTTTGGCGTGCGCTTGTGAAAAAATTATCCACACAAACCACTTCATGCCCGTCACTCAATAAACGCTCGCACAAGTGCGATCCCACAAAGCCCGCACCGCCGGTTACCAAGATCCTTTTTCGTAAATGCATAAACCCTCCTGAGCATATATTCCTAAATATTTGATAAATAGTTATTTACAATGAATTAAAACATCTTAAAATGACAATTTTTTATTGAAATATGCATATCAGCTTAGAAGACAGATATTATCTATGCATTTGATATATGGCAAGATAATTGTTTGTTTTTCAAAAAATATTCGCTGAAGAAAAAAATAGTCATATCAAACTGCATAACGCACATAATACTATTTAAATAGCTTTTATTTATAAATGTTTTTTATGTATCTTAACAACTAAAAAATATTGCCAAAACTAAAAATCAATGCTATGTAGACCAGAATTAAAATATCTTCTCAACTCACCTTTTAATCAGGTTTCAAAATTATATGCAAGTTATTATTAAAGGCAAAGACCGCTTGGCGAGAGAATTTTTGCAACACGCTTTCAAAGGGCATAAAAGTCCCATTTGTTGCTGGAATTTATCAGGAAATATTCTCTACAGTTCCAAAAGTTTTTTGGATATTTTCCGTGTACAATCCGAAGAAGAAATGGAAGTAAATTTTGACACTTTCAGCCCGCCTTTTCAGCCCAATGGCAAACCATCCGCAGAAGCAAAAAAAAGCTTTTTAGTAGGAGCATTAAAAGAAAATTATATTCGATTTTTTTGGACGCATACTTTGCCTTGGTTGGAAAAAATGCCGGGGAAAAAATCAAGCGAAAAATGCGTTGAATATACCATAACCACGTTCCAATTTGAAGATATGACCATCTTGGTCGGCTTTATGCATAATGCAACCGCCAGCGAATATAAATATTCCACCGATCAAAACATTAAAACATTGCTCAATGCCTCACCTACCGCCATGTGCCTTTGGAATGAAAGTGGTTATGCCGTGGATTGCAATTCAAGCTTTTTAGAGCTTTTTGGTATGCAAAATGTGCGTGATTATCGTGAAAACCCCGGAAGGTATTATGCAAAGACACAAATAAACGGCAGAGATTCATTGCCCTATAGCCTTGAAGAAATCAAAAAAACTTTTATTGAAGGGCGTAGAGAGGTTGATTGGTTATGGGTTGACGCTAAGGGTGAAACTATACCCACACACGTTATTTTGTGTCGCTTTATTTACGACAATTCAGAATTTTTAGCGCAATATGTATATGATTTGCGTGAACTGCGTGCCAAACAAAAAGAAGCTAAAGAAGCAGAAGAACGTGTCAAGCTTATGCTGGACGGTATGCCCTTAAGTGCTTTTGTTTTTGACAAAAACTTTAATCCCATTGATTGCAATCTTGGCGCATTACAACTTTTTGGTTTACACCACAAAGAAGATCTTGTTAATAATTTTTATAATTTATCACCCAAAAATCAACCTTGCGGCAGTTGCAGTAAAGAATTATCTTTTGCTAAATTTAAAGAAAGTTTTACCAAGGGACGTTGTGTCTTTGAGTGGGTACATTGTGATATGCAGGGTAATCTCATACCAAGTGCTGTCACTTTGGAGCGTGGATTCTATAAAAACGAAGATGTTGTTTTGGCATATGTTCAAGACTTGCGAGAAATCAAAGCATCGCAAGCCTTGGCTGTGGAAGCTGAGCTTCGCAATCAAGCAATACTTGATGTCATGCCCATGGGCGTACATTTTTGGAATGAACAAGGACAGCTTAATTATTGCAATTTAGCGTGTGCCAAACTTTTTGGTTTTAATGATAACGAAACATATTTAAACGCTTTTGAAAGTACGATTCCGCAAACACAGCCAGATGGTTCGCCATCAATGCCAACTGTACAAAAAAAACTTGCCGCAGGTCTTGCCGGGGAAGATGCTAACTTGGAATTTATGGGTCTAAATCCCATAACACAAACAGACATACCGCTTGATATATATGTACGGGCGGCAAATTATCACGGCAAAAAATGTGTCATCACTTTTTTAAGGGATTTAACTGAGCATAAAGCGATGCTTGGCGAACTTCATGATAAAGAAAAAAGATTGCGTGAGGCAAAAAAAATTGCTGAAAAAAATGCTCAGGCCAAGGGAGAGTTTTTGGCCAATATGAGCCATGAAATCCGAACTCCCATGAACGGCATTTTAGGGCTTTTGCATCTTTTGGAACATACGGATTTAAAAACCAATCAGCTTTACTATGTCCAAAAAACACTTTTTTCTGCTAGCAATCTTATGCGCATCATCAACGACATTTTGGATTTTTCCAAAATTGAAGCCAGAAAATTGGAAATGGAAATCGCCCCCTTTACCTTACGTGAACTGTGTTCGGACATTTATGAATTGTATGAACCACTAAGCATGAAAAAGGGCATAAAATTTTATATCGAAAAAGGAGCGCATCCCAATGTGGTTTTACTTGGGGACGCCTTACGTTTAAAACAAATTCTATTCAACCTTGTGAGCAATGCCATCAAATTTACTGCTGAAGGCACAGTTACCTTAAGTATGTCCGAAGCCGAACAAATCAAAGACGAAATGCATTGTCTTTTTTCGGTGCAAGATACAGGCATCGGGCTTACCGAAGAACAACAAGGCAAACTTTTTTCGGCTTTTTCACAGGCAGACAGCTCCGTTTCTCGTGAATATGGCGGCACAGGACTTGGGCTTGCCATTTCTCGCAGCATAGCGCAAATGATGCATGGCGACATTTGGGTTGAAAGCGAAAAAGGTGTTGGCAGTACCTTTTATTGCTCTGCCGTTTTTAATATTAGCCCCAAGCAAGAATTGGTGGAATCACTCAATGATCAAAGTATAAACAGTGAAATCCTCAAGGGTGAAGGGCTCGTGCTTCTTGTGGAAGACAATGAAATAAATCAACTTATTGCCGAAGAACTTTTGCAAAAAGGCGGTTATACCGTTGATATTGCCAATGATGGTCAAGAAGCATTGATAATGCTTGAAAAAAACAAATATGACCTTGTACTTATGGATATTCAGATGCCCATAATGGACGGACTGACGGCATCGAAAAAAATTCGTGAACAGCAAAAATTTGCCGACTTACCTATTATTGCCATGTCTGCTCACGCCATGAGCGGTGACAAAGAAAAAAGTCTTGCCCATGGTATGAATGACCATTTAACCAAACCCATTGACCCGGACTTACTTTATGCCACTATTTATCATTTTCTCGGAGAAAAAAGTAAAAAAGAAACTTCTTGATTTACAAATTTTTCCTTGAGAAATGACTTTTTATAATATTGCCAAAATCCTCAAGTTAAGGCATGGTGCTTTCAGAAAAGTGAATTTTAACGCAAGAGCATACTTGATAAATAAAGCGCTCTGCACATTTATTTATCAAGTATTTGTGAAGACATGCTTAACCTGACACAAATGCCTTAACGAGGATATTGTTTTCCATGCTAAATATGCATAGCAGCGCACAAATAACTGTGGAAAGAGCACGAGACCGCTTAGATGTGCATTTTTCCGGCAGATGGAATATTGCGCACCCCTTACCTCAAGTTGATACACTCCTAAACAACATGCAAGAACCGCATATTAAATCTGTTGTTTTTTATGCTGATGATTTAGATAGCTGGGACAGTTCTTTACTGGCTCTGGTGGTTCGTCTTGTGCGTCATGCGCAAAAATGTAATATTACCTTGGATACATCTGCCATGCCCGACGGTCTGCAAAAGCTTATGCATATGAGTTTTAAAGAGCATGTTAATGAAGATGTGCCCCATAAAACCCTTTCACAAGGTTTTTTCGGCAGATTGAATGCCTACCTTGAATCCATCCCCGATAGCATCGGAAAATTTTTAGATTTTTTTGGAGAAATATGCTTGGGAGTGGGGCGTTTTTTTCGAGGAAATGCAGATATTCGAGCGGCAGATTTTTGGGATGCCGTGGAAGAATGCGGCATAAAATCACTGCCTATTATAGCTATTACCAACATTCTCTTCGGACTTATTTTAGCCTTTGTAGGAGCCATTCAGCTAACCCAATTTGGAGCAGAAAGCTTTGTGGCACCGCTTGTAGGTATTGGTATGTTACGAGTAATGGGGGCGGTAATGGTAGGTATTATCATGAGTGGACGCATCGGAGCAGCTTATGCGGCGCTCATTGGTACCATGCAAGTCAATGAAGAAGTGGACGCTCTCAAAACATTTGGTATATCTGCCGTGGAATTTCTGGTTTTACCGCGGATGTTTGCACTGATTTTTATGGCACCGTTACTGACACTGTATGCAGACTTCATGGGAGTTTTTGGAGGCTATTTGGTGGGCGTGCTCATGCTTGGATTAAGCACGCAAGAATATATAAATGCCACCATTCAATATGTTTCTTTTAGTCAGTTGATTATCGGTCTTGTATACGGTACCACTTTTGGAATTATCATTGCCATTGCCGGTTGTTATCAAGGCATACAATGTGGGCGCAGTGCTGCCGCTGTGGGACAGGCAACAACGGCAGCCGTTGTTACCTCCATAGTGGGAATTATCATTGCAACGGCTATTATTACCATTATTTGTCATGTATTACAGGTGTAATAATGGAAATAAAGCATACAAAGAAAATTATTTCCGTGCGGGATTTAGAAGTAAGCTATGGCGAGCGAGTACTCATGCGCGATGTTTTTTTTAATGTGCATGAAGGTGAAATTTTTATTATTATGGGTGGCAGCGGTTGCGGTAAAAGCACTCTTTTGCGTGTACTCATGGGACTCAAAGAACCTAGCATGGGTTCGGTACAATATGATGAGATGTTTTTTTGGCCGGGGGAAGAAGATTTTCGCCAAGAAGTCATGCGCTGTGCCGGAGTATTGTATCAAGGCGGTGCTTTGTGGAGCTCCATGACCTTGGCAGAAAATGTGGCTTTACCGCTGGAGCAGTATACACATTTATCTGCGGCTGAAATTCAAGAACAAGCAGAACTTAAACTTTCTCTTGCCGGTCTTAGCGGCTTTGGGAAATATTATCCTTCAGAGATCAGCGGGGGAATGCGTAAAAGAGCGGGTCTTGCCAGAGCTCTTGCCCTTGACCCGGACGTTATTTTTTTGGATGAACCTTCTGCCGGACTTGATCCTGTAAGTGCTCGCACCCTTGATGATCTTATCTTGGAGCTACGAGATAGCCTCAAAAAAACTTTTGTGGTGGTAACTCATGAACTTGCTTCTCTTTTTGCCATCGGTGACACTGCCATTTATTTAGATGCAAAAACGCAAGGTATGGCAAGCATAGGTAATCCCACCAAACTTTTGCACGATCCCAAAACTCCCGATGTGGTACTTAATTTTTTAACACGAGGCGAGCATGGGCTCAAAGCTTAGGATTTTTAAAATAAGGAAATTAATATAGTATTTACCATGCAAAAAAAAAATAAGAAAGCACGAATAGGCGGTTTTGTTCTTGTGGCAATCATTTTTTTGGTGATTTGTCTTATAACCCTTGGTGGTCGAGGTATTTTTAGCAAACGTGAAGATTATGTTTTATACTTTGACGGCTCGGTAAGCGGACTTTCCTTGGGTGCTCCGGTAGTTTTTCGAGGCGTTCCCTTGGGAGAAGTTGTAAAAATTCAATTGGTGGCAAATCCTCGTGATGAAGCGGTAACCATACCGGTGCATATATCCATAAATGCCAATAGTTTTGCTTTTGACGGAGATCCGGAAGATATTTCAGAAAGATCCCGTGCCATGTTGATGCAACGCATGATTCAAAGAGGCTTGCGAGCACGTTTGCATATGCGCAGTTTTGTCACCGGTCAATATGAGGTGGATTTGGATTTTCTTCCGGCAACTCCCGCTCGCTATCATTCAGCCGATCACTCTCGAGAAATCCCCACAGTTCCTTCAACTTTTGACGAATTACAGCGCACTATCTCCCGCTTACCCTTGGAAAGTATGTCACTATCACTCAATTCTGCCTTGGATGGTCTTGCAAAATTAACTACCAGCGATGATTTACATAAAAGCTTAAAAGCTTTGCGCATTACCCTTGAAAATACGGCCGAACTTACCGCCAATGCCAAATCTTTGCGCAATGATTTACAGCGTACCATGAATTCCCTTGGCGATACAAGTGCCACCATCGACAAACAATTGCCGGAAGCTGTGGCAGCTTTTCAGCTGGCCATGGCCAGTTTTGCCGCCGTAGCCGGTGAACTTGAAAAAACTATCAATACTACCAATGATACCGTTTTAAATATTAATAAAATTATATCTCCCAATTCCAAAACTTTACAAGAAATCCACGCCACTCTCTTGGAGTTTTCCAAAATGGCACGCTCCTTTCGAGATTTGGCACGCTTACTTGAACAAAAACCAGAATCCCTCTTAAGAGGAAAAGGAGGTCGTTAATGTATACATTCCCACAAACAAGGGTGAAAACAAAGTCCAACACCATCTGCCCCACCCCAATTGTATTTTTTAAAATATTTATGTTGCTTGGAATTGCTATCTTACTCAGTGCCTGCGGACGTAGCGAACCCACATCATTTTACATACTTGAGAGTAAAGTAGCCTCACCTACCTTTGAATATTCAGCAAAAGCCAAACGAAAGATGCCAAAAGTGGTTCTTCAAGAAGTATCCATCCCTGCTTACCTTGATCGTATTGCCCTTGTAAACCGCCAAAATAACGGGGTAAAAGTAGAAATATCCGAATTTAATTCTTGGTCGGAAGATTTGGACGGTGGTATTTCTCGTACTCTTTCTGCCGTACTTTTAGATTCACTTCTCAAACAAAATATACTTCTTGTGCCTGTAAGCAGCGATAATGACCGGGCAAATAAACTTTTTATATTTATTCAACGCTTCGATGGGCAAATTGGAGGGCAGGCAGTTTTGGATGTACGTTGGCTTTTACAAAACAGTAACAGCGAAGCATTGGCAGGCGGTGCTTTCAGCGAAAAAGCTCCTGCAGGCACAAGCTATGCCAATATGGCAGCAGCACAAAGCGCACTTTTAGTAAAATTTGGCGAACATATCAATGGTACCATTGCTCGTGCGGTACGAGGGAAATTTTAAAGGATACGCTGATTAATTCCTCCGGAAGGGAAGGGCTCCGCCCCTCCACCCCGCCAAAGGGAATAATCCCCTTTGGAAACCCTTTCGCATTCAATTTTCAACAAGTTGAAAATATAACGAAAAAAACCGCCTAAATGTTTAAACATTAAGCGGTTTTTTACTTGAATTACGGGTAAATTATTTCCCAAAAGTTTTGGGATACGCAAGTTTATTAAGTCCAAAACCTGTTTTTTGGGCAGCAGGACTTTCACTTTTTTCTTCCATTTGCTGTACCGGTTGAACATTATTTATTTTTTCTGTTTGAGTTTCTGCTGTTTTTATACTTTGTGTAAAAGGTATGGCAGCAGATTTTTGCACTTGAGTTGCTTGCACCGGTTGCACTTGCTGGTCTTGTTGCACTGTAGGAGCAACAGTTGGGGCAGCAGGTAGTTTTTCTGCATTATCCTCAATGGTTGATGGCTGTGTTTGTGATTGTACAGTATTTTGTACAGGAGCACCATAGGATCTTTGCTGCATGGCACCATAAGCATTGCGAGCTTGCATTTTCCCCAGTGAAGTAGGTGCTGCCGTTTGCTTGGTCTGAATGGCCCCACGCTGTGTTACGGAAGCATCTACTTTAAGTTTTGCAGAAATTTGTGCCGAAGCTCTACGTGCTTCCGGAGTTTCAATAATTTCTGCATAGGCAGAGCGTAGTCCCGATAAAATGCTCGCAACATTGTCCAATTGCTCCACACTCATTTTAAGATTTGCCTGTAAAAGCCTCGTTGTGCAAAGAAAATACAAATTATTTAAATTCTCTGCCAAGGATCCACCTTTTTCAAGGTTAAGAGTATTGGTTAGCTCGTTGATAATATCAATAACTTTTGATATAAGAATACCTTTTGCTGCATAGTCCTTCACAAGCATCTTTTCACGAGCTTGTTGCAAAAACTTCAATGCACCGTCATAAAGCAAAAGCAAAAGCTGCCCTTGATCTGTGGTATTTACCTTAGTTTGAAAATAGGCTTGTGCTGCCTTGTTCATAACGCCCTCTATGGTTTAATTTTTAATTTTTATTTTTTATCCTATAATTACTTTCATCGGCAACTTAAGAAAAAGCTTAAGAGCTTAATTGAGATATTTGTTGAGTCAATATTTCCATTTGTCCGTTGTATGATCCAAGTAAGGTATCAAGTCTTGCAAACTTTAATTTTTGCGTATTTTCCCAACGATCCAAGCGATCCAATTCATCATTAATTTGATCATCAAAAGACTTGACTAAGTCGGCATAGCTCTCTTTGGCGATCATAAGACCGCCATTATTTTCACCCAAAGTGGGATCGGTTAAAGTGGGAGCTATGTACTTAAGTTCTGCCGTAAAAAAGTCTATCATTTGATTGACTTTACCTTGTTGTAAAGAAACGGTACCGGTAACCAATCCATCACCTGTTAAATTGTCGATTACAATGGACATACCTCCGGCTTCGCCGGCTTCCGTACCCACCGTATAAGTATTTGTGACAGGATCGCTTAAGCTAGCCAATTTACCGTTAATCATGACTGAATTTGGAACAACAGCCCCGCCACTCAAAGAATAGCTCACATCATAAGTTCCGGGTTCGGTGAGTCCCTCAACATGATTGGCATAGCGGAAATTTGCCGAGTCCGACCTTCCCACTTCATCATTGGCAAAAAAAGCTATAACATCATCAAGGTGATTGGCAATGGCATCATCAAAGAGAGATTGGTCAAGGGCTTGTATTTCATCGG
>CAYJHV010000033.1:0-1050 GCA_964369825.1 uncultured Desulfovibrionaceae bacterium
TTCAACAAGGCGGCGGCAGGGTTAATGCGCCCAGCGGCGATATTTTATTGCGCCTGAACGAAAGGCGTGAGTATGCGGCGGATTTTGCCAATATTGCCGTGCGTACCAATACCGACGGTTCTCGTTTGATGCTTGAAGATATTGCCACGGTGAGCGATACTTTTGACGATACGAGAAAGTGGAGCGAGTATGATGGGCAAATGGCACTTTCGGTGGAAATTTATAGTCTTGGGAACGAAGACCCCACCGAGGTTGCCGAGGCAGCCCTACGCATTGCCGAAAAATATAATAATATTATGCCTGAAGCTCTGCATGTTTACGAGCAGAAAAATATGGCAGATGTCTATACTCAGCGTAAGGATCTCATGACGGAAAATGCTCTCATGGGCGTTGGTTTGGTCTTTTTGTGCCTTTCCATTTTTTTACGTCCTTCTCTGGCTTTTTGGGTCAGTTTGGGCATTCCCGTGTCCATACTCGGTGCATTTTGGTTCTTTACTCCCTTTGGTATCAGTCTCAACGTCATTTCCATGTTTGCCTTCATTATTACCCTTGGCATTGTGGTGGACGATGCCATTGTAGTGGGAGAAAATGTGGGGGCATGGCTTGAGCGAGGGGTACCTCCTCTGGAAGCGGCCATTAAAGGCACCAAGGAAGTGGCAGGTCCGGTGACTTTTTCTGTACTCACCAATATGATTTCCTTTATGCCCATGCTCTTCATTCCCGGTACCATGGGAAAGGTATGGATGGTCATTCCGCTCATCGTCATTGCCGTATTTATTTGTTCGCTCATCGAAAGCGTATACATTCTGCCGGCGCATTTGAGTCATTTAAAAAGACGAGAAAAAAGTGCCGGTCAAAACAAAGGCGGTTCCATACTTACGGCGCCATTTCGTGCTTTTTCTGCGTGGCAAGAGCGTTTTAGCGCAAGGTTCATGCACTTTGTTGAGCATACATTCGGTCCCTTTGTCAGTAAGGTATTGGTGCAACGTTACGTCACTGTGGCCATTGGTCTTGCCATTTTAATGTTTACCGCAGGCTATGTGGCGTCCG
>CAYJHV010000033.1:1060-2052 GCA_964369825.1 uncultured Desulfovibrionaceae bacterium
TTGACTTAATGCCTCGTGTGGAATCAGATTATGCCTTTGCCCAAGCAACGGTACCTTCAGGAACCTCCAGAGCAGAATTACACAGAATTAAAAATCGTATGGTTAATGCTGCTCGTAAAGTTGTGGACGAAAATGGCGGCGATGCCCTGTCCACCGGCATTCAAGCCGAAGTACGTGACACTAAAATCATGATTCTTGTACATCTTGTGGACCCTGATGTGCGACCGCTCAGCACCGAAACCGTCACAGAGCTTTGGCGTAATGCCACAGGCGTTATTCCCGGCGTGGAAAGCCTTGTCTTTCAGGCAGACAGAGGCGGTCCCGGCAGTGGCAGCGGTCTTACGGTACGCTTATCCCACAGAGATACTGCCACCTTGGAAAAAGCGGCCACTCAACTTGGCGAAATGCTTACTTCCTATGGCGGCGTAAGCGATGTGGACCTTGGTACCAGTCGTACCATGCGCCAATTTGACGTGCGTTTGACCCCCTTGGCAGAGCAACTGGGCTTTACTTCTCAAGATATTTCTCACCAATTGCGCTATGCCTTCGAAGGCATCACTGCTTTACGTCAACAGCGTGGTAACAGCGAAGTGACTGTGCGTGTGCGCCTTCCCGAAGAAGATCGTAAGAGCGAAGCCGCCTTTGAAGAACTTGTTTTACGTGCGCCTTCCGGTCAGGAAGTGCTGATGCGAGATATTGTGGACATTGAAGACGGACGTGCCGACTCCACCATCAAACATACCAACGGCAGACGTACCGCAGACGTCACCGCAAATATTACGCCGGCTTCTGCAACAGGTGCCATGATGGGAGTTATTTCAGCAGAAGTTATGCCGGCACTTTTACCGGATTTTGAAGGGCTTACATGGGAATTTGGCGGTCGTCAAAGCGATATGGCAGATAGTACCACTGCCATGATGCTGGGTCTTATTATGGCATTGCTTGGTGTCTACGCTTTGCTTGCCATCCCATTCAAAAGCTATACTCAACCG
>CAYJHV010000033.1:2164-9425 GCA_964369825.1 uncultured Desulfovibrionaceae bacterium
GCCCATTATTTTTGAAACATCAAGGCAAGCAAAATTCTTGATTCCTGTGGCTTTGTCGCTGGGTTTTGGAATACTTTTTGCCACTTTTATTTGTCTTTTGCTCGTACCGGCATTTTATCTTGTACTTGACGATGTACATAATTGGTTTAATAGAGTATTTGGCAAAGAAGAGCTGACAAGGCACGGAAATGAGGTGAGAGAAATTTAATTTGAGTTTTCACTCTTTCTTTGTTATGGATAGAAAAATATAGGCTTTTATGAAACAGATAGGTCATAACCAAAAAATTAAGGAATTACAGTAAAAGGAAAAAAACATGCGCATTCAATTTTCAGACGCCAAAGATTCAGCTTTGCAAAATTCAGTTTTTCGTATCAAGGTAACCTTGCTCTCCGGTATGATTACACAGGAATATTTAGATAATAATCCCACGCCTCCTTCTAGAACCATAGACATTTTGGGATCACAAACCTTATACGCTTTACACAAAAAAATTTTTGAAGCTTTTGATCGTTATGATGAACACATGTTTGAGTTTCAAATTGGCGGAAAAAGACCCATGGCGAAAAATTGTAAGCATTATGGCTTGGTAATGGATGATATGTTCAGTGATTTTTTTCCAGATACTCCAAAAGTTGAAGATGTTCATGACACTGATATTGCCTCTTTAGAACTTAAAGTAAAAAAAATATTTTTTTACTGGTTTGATTTTGGTGATGACTGGTGGCATGAATTGGAGGTTCTTGCCATTACACCCTTGGAAGGCAGTAAAAAAAGGTATCCTAAAGTGGTTGAGCGTGTAGGCGAAAGCCCCGAACAATATCCAAATTTTGAAGATGAAGATTATGACGATGACGATGATGAGGAGGAGGAATTCCTCGAAATCAATGAGGAAGAAATTGTACAATTACCACGATTTCAAGAGATTTTTGCGCTTATAGAAGATTTTTTCCAAAAACACCCGAATGATGACTCCTTTGAGCTGGCTAAAAAAATACTGCTCAGCGTATTTGCCGTTGAGTTAAATGTTGAGCGCGGAAAAGCGCAATCTTGGGCAGCAGGTATTATACGCATGATAGAACCTGTAGATGCTCTAGAGCAGTCTGAAAATGCTGTCCAACTCACTCCAAAAGAAATTGCCAAACACTTTGGAGTGGCGGTAAGTACCATGGACAATAAAAGTAGACTCATAAAAGCCACTGTAAGTATGGTTCCGATAGATCCTCTATTTGGTATTCCGGAAAATTTAAGGAATAATTTTTTAAAAAATCTTATGATAACAACTGAAATGCTTAAAGAAATAGAAAAACTTAGCCCGGAAGAACAAGAAGAAGCTTATGAAAAAAAATTACGTCCCTTTATGAAAGAAAAATTTCCGGATTTTAAAGATTAATACTGTCTTCCGGTGTCTAATTGGGATTCTATGTTAGTTGACCCTGAAAAATGCATGAAAATACGTTTTCGCCGTCAACCAGTTATTTTTATTGAGACTCTGCGCAATGAGTTGCGCAGAGTCTTTTTATACTTGTTCAGCCGAAAGAGTCTTTTTTATGCACTCATAGCTTTGGTCATAAAGCGAAATAAGTTTTTCAAAGCGAATGTCTTCATCCCCACTGTCAAGTTTTTCTTCAATTCGTGTAGCCTCACGCCAAAGCAAAGGAAGCGAAACTGTGCCGGCTGAGTTGCGAATGGCACGCATGACACGCATTTTTTCATCTACACTTCCATTTTTTATCACACCTCTGAGACGGCGCAGCTGCTCAGGATAAAATCGCACAAACATAGAGCAAACCGAGCGCACAAGCTCTTTGTTTTGTTTGGCATTTTCTAAAGCTCTTTCCTCATCATAAATTTTATCCTTAATACCATCAAACTCTGTTTTTTGTATAAACTTACCGCTTTGGAATATTTTATTTTCGCGTGTGTGCATAACAAGGCGTACAACTTTAGCGAGAATGTTAGGATCTCGTGGGAACTTATCAACAGTTGACACGTTAAAAAAGCGTAAAACTTCCATGTCGCCGCTCACAATATCTTCTGCTATGAGTACTACTGCCACAGGAGTTGAACCTAGACGCTCAAGGTAACGAATGCGTGTGGCCGTATAAGTTGTGTCATAATCGTTAAGCTCTCGTAAAAGCACAACAGAATAACCATGGTTCGGGCTATCTAAGGCTGCAAAAATTTGCGTAGCTTCGGACATTAATTGCACATTTAACTTTTCCTTTGCAAAGACCTCCACTGCTTCTTGTTTTAGTTCTGAAATGCCACTATCCCCAATAATAACGGAGATGGGCCCTGATGGAGGCGCATGTAAATCAATATCCAAGGCTTGAGAATGTGGTGCCGGTTTATTATCATGATCTGATTCAATTTTTTGCATGGCAGAAGTGGCTGAAGCTACAATGGAATCAGGGAATGAGGCTGCCATACTTCCTGAAGCTGAACTTATAACACTGCTTGAATCGCTAGTTACAGTGTTACCCGAAGCTGACGTCATATTAGTACGCCCAACATTTGAATCAGTAGCTACAGCGCCACTCGAAGCTGAAGCTACAATGGCTCGCCCAACTGTAGTATTTTGTACAATTTCTTGTGAAGCCTTTTGCGGGAGCATATCCTTACTTACAAGTTTGACTTGAGAAGAGGCAACAAAACATGCACCATTTTTAGTATTACGTGCAACACTCAGAGAACCATTTAAGAATTGAGCAAGTTCACTTATGGGTTGCAAGTCAATAATAGGCTGTTGATTTAAACGGTTATTAAATTTTTTAGCTTTGTGCCCTTGTAAATATTTACTTTGATCCTTCAATATATATCCTTTGCTCGTATCTTCAACTTCCATAATCAAATGAATGGGCATGGTATCTAAGTTTCTAGAATCAAGCGTAACGGACATACTGGCTGTGCTTTTTATACGTATCTGCACACCGCCTCTGTCGGTATTATCCACAGCATTTTTTATCATACTTGCAAGTAATTGTGTTAAATTAAATTCATCTCCAAGTACATACTCAGGGACAGCAGCATCTACGTCTAAGCTAAGCGAAATACCTTTTTCTTCACATTTAGCTTGGAAAATTTGCATAGCTCGCTTTAAAAAAGCATCTATTTCAATGAGATCCTCTCGAGCGTTCATTTTTTTGGCTTGCTTTGCGTCGTTAATATCGCTTGATTGCTGAACCAACCCTTGTGTCATATTTTGTAACGTCCTTAAAAGCTCATGACGTTGAGAATTGTGGTCACTTTCTTGCTCAAGTTCTTTGATGATACGCTCCATATTACCGGCAATAACTTCTAGACCTTGTCCCATGTTGGAAACCATGGCTTGCGAATAACTAAGGTCAGAAGTTTGCGAACTTTGCTTACGCCAAACAGCGAGCATGAAAAAATAAAAAACTAAGGAAAGAACAGAGCTGCCCACAAGACAAATGTTAATAAGCTGGTAATTGGAAGCGCGAGTTGAGAGAGTAAATGTTTTTGGATTTGAATCGACAACTACAGCACCAATCAAGGCATTTTCTTGAACAAGATCTGTATGGCAGGTAAGGCAGCTTTTGCCCGCAAACAATGGACGCACATACTGATATTGCTTTTTCTCATCATTAAAGAAAAAGGCGTCCGGTTTGCCTTGATCAGCCAAATTCATAAGAGCTATATTATCAACTGCCGTTGGGAGATTGTTGTAATTTTTAGGAGAGTTACTTACTAAACGTATATTAACCCTATTTTCAAACTCATTTTGAATTTTTTCTACCAGCTCAATGGGAACAGCTATTTTCAACTGTCCTCCGCCAAGATTCATCGCTCCTATATGTGTTGGTACGCTTGCTGCGTATTTGCCGTTTTTAGCGACAAATACTTCCTGTCTTTCATTAAACCATTCAAAAACTCCAACAACTTGCTCTGCAACATTGCGAGAGTATAGTTGAATTTCTTCCTCTACAATCTCAGAGTAGCTTGTATAGCGAAAGAAGGTAAAAATCAAGAAACAAAGCCATATAAGTGCAATGCCTGTGGCAAGTATCACAAATTTTTTCGATTCGCTTTTCACAATTTCCTACCTTTCCTGCGTTTACTGTTCTGTGTGCGTAATATTTTTTCTTGCCTCCGCTAACTGCGGTACAAACTGTTTTTGTCTAAGGCAATGAACAAAGTCATTTTGCGCAAGTGGCTTATAATAAAAATAACCTTGGGCTATATCACAATGCATTTTTTGCAATATGTTCACATGTCCTTGTGTTTCCACTCCTTCTGCTACAACCTTAATATTTAAGCGATGTAGCATACCAATTAAACTGGCCACAAGAATGATGCCCTTGCGTTGCGTCAGCTTATGGTCAAGGAAGGCTTTATCAAGCTTCACCACGTCCACTTGCAAGGAACTGAGCCTATGCAACGAAGACACGCCTGTGCCGAAATCATCAATGGTAATCTTGAAACCTAACTCCCGAATGCCTTCAATGGACTCAGAAAAAGTATCAGATTCAAAAACAAATGCGCTTTCTGTGATTTCAATTTCTAATTCGTCCGGCTGTATTGCGTATTCACGCATAAGCCTTTGCACATTCCTCAATGTGTCATCGTGCAAAACACTAAAGCCGGAAAGGTTTACCGCAAGCGGCGGTATATTGAGTAACTCTCTATGCTCACTTATGAATTGACATGTTTTTTCAAAAACATACATATCAAGGTTGGCAATAAAGGCATTTTGCTCAAATATGGAAATAAAACTATCAGGATAGATGACAGGACCATTGGTTGGAACCCAACGCACCAGCACCTCTGCACCGCAAATATCTCCATCTGTCATAATAACCTTAGGTTGAAAATACAGTGCGAATTCTTCATTTTCCAGTGCTTGTTCCATGCAGTAAATAATACGTTTTTGTGAATCAATTTCTGTTTTCATTTCCGGTGTAAACATGGTGGAAACAATGCCATGCATACTTTTCCCCTTGTATCTTGCTGCATGACAATAATCAATAATTGTTTCCACAGGAAGTGTCACATCATCAATAACATAAGCGCCTATGGAAAGGCTTATATTATAATCACTTTTCAGAATTTCTTTCACTCCATATAAAGTGTTTATTTGACACTCGGGTAAAACATAATTGTCTTTGTAATATTCGGTTTTTAAGATCAACATGAACACATCATCACGCAATCTTGCAATACAATAGGGCTTGTTTTTAGCAGTGTATTGTTCAGTCATTTCCGTAGCTATATGGCAGAGCACTTCATCGGCTTTCTCTCTCCCATAAACTTGATTTAATAAACTAAATTTATCAATATCCAAAGTAATGATCATATACTCATCGGGCACGGCATTTTGTAAGAGATGTTCAAGAGTGGCGCACGCATGAACCTTAGATGAAAGACCGGTCAAAGTATCAGTATTGATAACCTTACGCAAAGCTGAGTGTTGTGAATAAATTTTGAGAACATATAAAGCAATTAGAAACAATACACCCAAGGCGCAAGCTAAGAAAAACCAAACCCTATGCTTGAGGTAATATTCATACATGGTTATGGGGGCACGTATTTCATTTTCCGCTTCGATAATAGCTTGATTCACTAAAACCGGATTAAGTTCGTCAATAAAAGAGTTAAGAACATCCAAAGCTTTGGCCGGATATTTTTGAGACAGATAAAACTGCAATGGCAAGGTCAAGTTAACAGACGCAACGTAATTGCCAAGCATACCAAGTTCTGCGATAACATATTCTGCTTCTGCAGAAGACATGAGTATGGCATGAACTTCATTATTAGTGTAAGCAGCAAAGATGGATTCAAAAGTTGTAAAAATCTTAAGTTCAGAATTGGGAAAACTTGCTTGTACCTTTTCATGGTCAAGCGTTGAATAATCCATCATGGCAATGCGTTGAGGATAAACTTCTTGTGAGTTTTCATTTTGAAAAAGCACCATAGGTAAGTTTGCATAAGGTTTTGAACTGTAAAAATGCTTTTCTTTAAGCTGCCTATCCCCAATAATGGAAAATATCATATCAAAATCAGCAATGTTTATGCCGGAATTGGGCGTATACGGATAAAGATCATAAGGATTATAATGTATTTGCTCCAAAAGTTTAAGTATATTTATAATTATGCCCTTAGATTCACCTTGCTCAGTAACGTATTGCACGGGATAATGCTTGTCAAAATAACCTGCAAGAGTAATTTTTTTAGGTTTTTCAAGATTTTGTATGGCATCTTTTCCATGTTTGCGAGACAAAAATTTTAACGCCTTATCAACGTACTCTCGATTCAATCTTTCCAAGGCTAAGATATCATTATTATTTGCTTTTTCCATGGCTGCATCCAACTGTTGTAAAACTGCGTTATGCTTAGGAGTGGTAGCAAAATATAAAGATTCTTCACCAATGGTGTCAACTATCTGTTTTCCATTAATAAAATATAATGAATTCGTTAAGTAAAAATCTGCTTCGCTCTTCACAAATTCATCGTAAATCGTATGAATTTTGTAATTCATGCGAATATTATTTTTTTTAAGATAAGTATCCAATAGTTTTTTAGCATCAGTGGATTTGGAATACATGGCAATAGTTTTGCCTTGCAAAGCTTGCTTGTCTCCATAAAAAAGTTTTTTCTTTGTATCTGCCGCAATGTATATTTTTGTTTTCGTAACAGGGAGTTTTGAAAATTTTAAGTGAAACATGCGTTGTGGAGTTTTTACAGATAAAGTAAGAATATCTACACCACCTGTGGAACGACTTGCCAGTTGAGCAAAATTTTCCACCGGAGAAGCTACAAAGTCTATGTTCATAGGCATATACTTTGCATATATCTTAAAAAGTTCTGTCAAATACTTCTTCTTGTCAAAACTTTCGTCAAAACTGTCTTGAGGAGGAATATAATGAAGTCGCAAAGTTGGCGGAGCATTAGAACTGTTTGCATTCTGAACTGAAAACAAGATAAATACTAAAATAAGAAAAAAAAGAATATTTTTTCCGGGCACAATACTTAAAGTATCAAATAACCAATAACTCCTCATACTACCAAGTCTCCCTAAAGGCTAAAATCGTAAGGCTGTTCACGAAAATCATTAGACAACTAAATTAATTACCGCACAATAAACTATTATAGAAAAAAGTATATAAAGTTTATTTTCTAATACGTACACTACTCTAAGTATAAAGTCAACCATATATGCTTAAAAAAAATGATAAGAAAGACAATTTTTTTTATTAAGACCTTATAAAATGCAATTTAATAATTAAAATTTCATAATATAAT
>CAYJHV010000034.1:0-9414 GCA_964369825.1 uncultured Desulfovibrionaceae bacterium
TGACTGCCGTCAACGCTTCAAAGACCTTGCGCAATGAATTGCGCAGAGGTCTTAAATAACGTATCGAGGACGATTACTGCGTCAAAGCACATTTTTTCTCAGGTCGAGTACCAAAAACCGTACACTCCCTTCGCAAAAATGTACTTTTCCTTGTACTCGCCTCACGCTACATTTATTTACGGACAAGCTCTAAGTGAATCAAAATTTTCTTTACTAAAGGAACTTGTAAAGCGTGCGTTTTAATTCATCAATATCGATGGGTTTTGATACATGATCATTGAGTCCGGCAGCGATACTGTTTTGTCTGTCCTCATCCATGGCATCGGCGGTCATGGCAATGATAGGGACTTTAAAAGCGTCTTTTTTATCGCTGTCACGTATAAGCTTGGTAGCTTCAAAGCCATTCATAACGGGCATACGCAAATCCATAAAGATTAAGTCATAATCTTTTTCAAGAAACATTTCATAGCCTTCTTTACCGTCATTGGCCACATCGATTTGAAGTCCGAAGCCCTCCAAGACAGCCAGCGCAACTTCTTGGTTAATATAATTATCTTCCACTAGGAGTACTTTTTTACCATCATAATGTATGTCGGCCCAAGGAGCATGGCTTTCATCTTGTTCTTCTTTGCTGGGAGTATACTCATCAAATTTTACCCTAAAACTAAAGATACTGCCTCGTCCTTCTTCACTGCTTACAGAAATGGAACCGCCCATAAGCTCCACAAAAGCTTTGCATATGGAAAGCCCAAGACCTGTGCCGCCAAAGCGACGGGAGGTGGAGGTGTCTGCTTGTGAGAAAGGTTTAAAAAGTTCCCCCAATTGCTCATTGGTCATACCAATGCCGGTATCACTGACTTTACAGTAAACAAAGATTTTTCCATTTTCGCTTTCTTCAGTCCATGTGGACAAAGTGATACTGCCATTTTTGGTAAATTTACTGGCATTACCCAGTAAATTAAGTAAGATTTGCGAAAAGCGCAGTGAATCGCCGCTGACAAATTCAGGTACATTGGCATTAATACTTACTTTTAATGTGGAATTATTTTCTTCCACTCTCGGTAAAATCAACTCTTGCACTTTGTCGATGGCTTCAAAGATATTAAAAGCTTTATTTTCAATGGTCATGGCACCGGCTTCAATACGTGAAAAATCCAAAATATCATTGATAATACCAAGCAAGAGCGTGGCAGAGGATTGGATCTTATTTAAATAAGCCAATTGTTTTTCGGGTGGATTATCATGTATGGCAAGGCGGGTCATACCAAGAACTCCGTTCATGGGGGTACGAATTTCATGACTCATTCGAGCCAAGAAATCACGCTGTGCTTGGTTGGCAGATTCTGCCGCCATAAGCGCTTTGCGTGCCGTTGTATCCGTACACACACGCAAATGTACCACTCTGCCATCATGCCATGAGATAAGCCTGTCCGACACCAAAAAGTCTTTATTTAGTGAAGGCATATGCTCTTCATGATTATAAACCATAAAATTTGGTTCGCCATTGCCGGTAAATAAAGCTTTTTGCGCCATATTTATGGAATGTTCAGTTTTATAATACAAGTTTCTGTACCGTGTTTTACCGTCATCATCATCAATTTCCCACAAAGTTGTGGTGTAGGGATTGGCATAGATGACGCTGCGAGTTCTTGGGTCATACACCGCAATACACACTTCAATATTATTCATAACACTTTGCAGTACACTGATGGCTCTTGCGCTTTCTTCAGTGGCCTTGCCAATGTTTTCAGCCATATCGTTGATGCTTGTCACCACATCGCCAAATTCACCCCTTACCGGAGGAATGCGGTGAGACAAATCTGCCTGTATACTGCGAACCCCATCAATAACTTGATTCATATCACGCACGGTACGCATGGAAAGGAAGAATAAAATGGCACCGGTAAACAAAAAACATACCAATAATAAAATTTGTGTTTCTCGAATCAATTGAGCTATTTGTGCTTGTACATCCACTTGCAGTTCATTGGCCCAAATGTAACCAATCACATCACCATTTCTTACCAGCGGAACCATGGCATTCATAATATCGCCGCGAACCATTTCTCCATGTACTACCTCAGATTTATTGTTAAGCATAACTTCGCGTCCGGGATGGTCTTCGGAAATAGTTACGCCGATGGTATCTTTGTGTTTATCCGAAGGTCCATAGGCAACGATGGCATCAAGCTCTAAGCTGTAATATCCCACGGCAAGACCGGAATTTTCCGGTATAATACTGTCGGCAATTTTGGTAAGTTCTTTATTTAAAATGGCAATTTTTTCTTCTCGAGTGGCATCAAGAGCATTATTTCTTGCCAAGATCTCGGTAAATCCTTCTTTGCCGAGCATGGAGTCAAGGACGTGAGTCAGCGATAAAAGTTTATTCTGTTTCTCAGTGAGAAGGGTATTTTCTATTACGTCCATTCCCACTTTTGCAACTAAAATGAAAGGGGCATTCACTAAAATTAAAAGTATCAAGCCCACCTTAAACTGCCAAGAAAATTTAAATTTCTGCATCATTTATCGCCTCATGGTCAAAAAGTTTAAGGAAAAAGATCGCAAATTCTCTTTGGATGGCATATATTGATTTGTTGAGATTAAAAGCTTTTCCGCTAAAATGCATCGAAGTTGATATGATGTTGAAGTACATTGTTTTTTGCGTTCAACGACGTATATATATTTACAGCAAGCCCTTACGTAAAATATTTTAAAAAATAAATTAATAAAAAATTGTCTGCAAATAGTTTTTATCCATAATACAGTTTTTAACATTTGTCCATTATAAAATTATACAATTATTTTAAATATGCGACCTTAAATCCTTGAATTATAAGTGCTTAAAAAATAATGTGGTAAAATTTAATTTTTACTGTAAAACATTAGCAATACATCCAAATATTGTTTCACGATTATGGCATGTTTTTCTTAAATTTGCTTTTATCGTGCACATATGACCTTTAAATAAAACTTTTCACTATATTCTGTACATAAAAAGTGTTTGTAAAAAAAAGCAGCTCATGGTAGTAATTTTATCCTTGACAGCAGACAGGAAATGCCTACCTCTACATATGAATAGCTTGTCAAAAAAGAAAGCTGTTGCATTTTTCTTTTCATGCTAAATATTGCCTTACTATTAACGCATTATTTTTTTTATACGACAGTTCTTTTTGAAATATATAATCAAAATAACATTGCATGAAATGTAGTTTGGCTCATACCAAAAGGAGTATGTATGGACTCATTGGCATCATTTGCCCCCGAAGACAGAAGCAAAATCCTTATTGTGGACGATGCTCCCGAAAATATACGCATACTTGGCGAACTTTTGAAAGATAAGTATACCATTATGTTTGCTCGTAACGGTAAAGACGCCTTGCGCCTTGCCCACGCAGATCCACAACCTGACATTATTTTGCTTGACGTGGTTATGCCGGAAATGGACGGTTACCAAGTGTGCCAAGAATTAAAGAAAGATAAAGATACCGTTAATATACCTGTCCTTTTTATCACTGCGCAAAACAATGAAAAAGAAGAGTCAAAAGGGCTTGGCATGGGCGGCGTAGATTATGTATCAAAACCTTTTACAGCTTCACTTGTACAAACTCGTGTCAATAATCAATTGGAGCTCAAAAAGCACCGTGATCGCTTGGATGAACTGGTTCGAGAGCGTACCAAGGAACTTTATTTAACCCAAGAAGCTACCATTGAATCCATGGCAAGCCTTGCTGAATGGCGAGATCCCGAAACCGGTCTGCATATTAGGCGTACACAAAAATTTGTAAAAATTTTAGCCGAATATCTTGCGCAAAACGAAAAATTTGCCGACCAACTTGATCCAAAAAGCATAGAAATGCTTTATCTTTCAGCGCCTTTACACGATGTTGGCAAGGTATGTATTCCTGATTCCATTTTGCAAAAACCGGGACGCCTTACCGAAGAAGAGTTTAATATCATGAAGGAGCATACCATTCGAGGTAAAACCGTTCTTTCTTCCACTGACACCAAATTGGGTTCGGACTCTTTTTTACGCACGGCACGCCTTGTGGCCTATAGTCATCATGAACGCTGGGATGGCAAAGGTTATCCTCAAGGCTTGGCAGAAGAAGAAATACCGCTTTGCGCAAGGCTCATGAGCGTTGCTGATGTGTATGATGCACTCACCAGCAGACGTGTGTATAAGCCACCCATGTCCCACGAAAAAGCCAAATCCATCATGGTGGAAGGCAGAGGTACGCAATTTGATCCGGACGTTGTGGACGCATTTCTTGCTCTTGAAAATGAGTTCATCGAAATTGCCGAGACTTACGCTGATAATGAAATCGACGATACGCATGAATAAATTGTAATAAAAAAACCCTCCGGTTTATGACAGGAGGGTTTTTTTTATAAAAACTATATCACAGGCGGACCGTAGCGATTCTCACCTTCGGTTCCTCGCTTGCAAAGTGGAATAAGGATTATTATCCAACCAATAATAGGCAATAAAAACCACAATAAAAACCATGCAGATCTGTCCCTATCGTGCAATCTGCGCACGGTAACGGCTAGATTGGGCAAAAGAAAAACTAAACCCAGTATACCGCCTAAAACTCCAAGTATTTGCACTTTCGCACCCAGAGAAGCTAAGGTTCCGGTAATAGCAGAGCTAAACGCATAAAACCACCAATACTCGGAACGTCTTGCACGTCCTCCGAAAGTAGCATACTTTTGTAAAAGAACTGTTTTAATCGCTGTCACAAAATCCATTAAAAACTCCTATTTAATGGTTATAAGTTCATAATCGCCGTTGCCAAGGCCAATTTTTTCCGCATGGGCAATTTGACTGCGCCAATCGGTGGTAGGATGAACACTCTTGAAGTGATCGCCCAATTGTCCGTGACTGCAACCGCAATCGTTCATAATGCTGGTACCAATGGCAGGCGCTGCATTGACGGCATCAATGCAGGCTTTATCCAAAGCCACAGGGTCAAAAGAAGCAAACATGCCAATGTCCGGAATGATGGCCGCATCATTTTCCGCATGGCAATCACAATAAGGCGACACTTGGTTAACGATGCTGATATGGAAATGCTGTCTTCCTTGCAATACAGCCAAAGAATATTCAGCCATTTTACCGTTAAGATTGTCAAAACTGGTCATCCATGAAGGTTCGATGGCGTCAAAATTACACACGCCAATACAGCGTCCGCAACCAAGACAATTATCATGATTGATGTGTGCTTTTTTGTCGGCATCATAAGAAATGCCGTCATGAGCACAATATTCGATGCACACACCACATTTACGACACTTTTCTTGATTAACCGTGGGTTTACCATCGCTATGCATATGCATTTTTCCGGCACGGCTTCCGCTGCCCATACCGATATTTTTTATGGCACCTCCAAAGCCGGTCATTTCATGTCCTTTAAAGTGACTCAAAGAAATGAAAACATCGGCATCCATGATGGCACGTCCGATTTTTGCACTTTGACAGTATGTTGTACCTTCAAGGGGTACTTCCACTTCATCGGTACCTTTAAGCCCGTCGGCAATGATCACATGGCAGCCGGTGGAAAATGGGGTATATCCATTTTCATAAGCAGAAGTGATATGCTCCAAAGCATCTTTGCGCCGCCCCACATACAAGGTGTTGCAGTCGGTTAAAAATGGCTTAGCTTTTTCACCAAGCAAAACATCAACCACAGTTTTGGAAAAGTTTGGGCGTAAAAAGGACAAGTTGCCGGGTTCGCCAAAGTGGATTTTTATGGCCACAAATTTATTTTCCAAATCCATTTCAGCAATACCGGCTTTACGAATAAGTTTTTCCAATTTCATTAGCAAACTGGTACCGACTTTACAGCGCATATCTGTGAAATAAACTTTTGATTTTTGCTTTTCCATAATTTTTCCCTCAATATTTTAAAATGTTAAAATGGCAGCGACGATGAGTTTTTGATTTGATGGCTACACAATATTGCGTAGCCATCGATTATATCTCAAATATTTCCTGCCTAAATCATTTGTATTTATTGTTGCATATTTTACCTTTATTTTGAATGTAGCGATTCATTTTGTGCCGGTATTATTTGCAAACAATCACATAAATTGTGTCACAAGGGCGCAAATTGCCGTAACAAAAAATGTGAGTACAAAGGCATAGCCCATAACTGAACTGACCGCTTCCGGTTTGTCAATGGAAGCTGCCGCACCAAGCAGTTTTGAAGGTGAAATGGCAGAAGCAAGTCCGCCGCCTACACCGTTGGATACTGCTAAATTTAAGGTGGATACACCAAGAGCCTCTCCGGCTGCCAAATGTAATTTGGTAAACATTGCCACCGATGAAGATGCAGAGCCGCCGATAAAGCCGGCAATGAGACCCAAAAATGGCGTGGCTGCCGGATAGAATGAACCAAAAAGATCCGCACCGCTTTTGGCAAGAATGAGAATCATATTTTTACTTTCATTGAGTACCCAATCGGCGTTTTTGCCGGAGTGATTCATTAAATAAGCAATGCAAAAATAAATCATGGTGGCAAGCAGTGGACGCCAAGCTCTTTGCAAGCCTTTACCTACAATTCCACCCACTTTATCTTTGGGAATCTTCAAGAATGGCAAACATAAGAAAGTGCTGATGAGTACCCAAGTATAGGCCTGCCATAAAAGACGTAATTTTTCGGGACTGCCCGGAATAATTTCCAAAGGCATGGACCATTCATTGAAAATCAAATTAAAAAATGGCAAAGCCGGCGTATTCATGATCAAGGAAAATACCAACAAAACCAACCATGGTGAGGCAGCACGTATAATACTGAATTTTTGTTCCGCTGCCAAATCTTTCTCGGTGAGTACGCTTCGGTCTTGCAGGACGCCGCCGGTAAGCTTTACATAAAGTAAGAGGGTTATAATGATGGCAATGCCGGCAAAAATGGCAGTTACCGTGAGTAAACCCACTTTTGCCAGTAAAATGGCCACAAAACCGGAGCTTAAGCCGGTGATGAGTGCAGGCCAAAATCCTCGTAACATGAGAGAAAATCCACCAACCACATGCAAGCAGGCAAAGGCAACGGCCACTGATACGTAAGGCATAAAAGAGGCAAGTGCCATACCGGCATCTTGTAAACTTGCGCCGGCAAAATGCGCCATGATAACCGCAGGAATTCCAAGTAAGGCATACATACATAAAGCCACGTAGCCAATGGCAGGCAATAAAATTGCGGCAAAAACGCTGTACCCAAGCCCCATCAAAAGTGGTGGAAAGACTGCCACGGAAGCAGCACCAAGTCCGGTAAGTAAAATACCGATGCCCACATTGATGAGCAATACTTGTACTGCCTTGTTTTGCGGTGCCAAGGTCTTAATGAGAGCAATAATACGTGACAATGCGCCACTTTCTGCCATGATGGTCACTTGTAATATGCTTGCGGCAATGACCAAACCCACCGGCAATGCACCAAGGCTACCGGCAAGTAAAATGTTGGGGATGATGGAAATGGAGGTGTCAAAATAGAAAACAGTCAAAACAAGAGTAAGTATCAGACCCCACAATCCTGCAATGTCAGCGTTTATTTTGCAAAAAATTAAGAGGAAAAGCACGAAAAGAAGTGGACTCAGCGTTATAAGGGTGGGGATAAGCATAATTTGACCTATTGTTAAAGTGTTTGTACGGAAAAATTTTAAGTTCAAGGCTTAATAAAGGCGCATCTTTATAACCTGCAAGAATTTCAACCATATTTCAGGTAATTATCTGCCGGCAATAAAAGTTCCGATATGCTGAAAATTATTATTCTGGCTGCTCAATTTAGAATGGTCTGTTTTAATGGTAGCCATAGGTTGAATTTTTTAAAAGACAATGCTTTGAAAAGCAAGTAAAAATTAAGACCTCCGCACAATGAGTTGCGCAGAGGCCTTTATTAACGCAAATTGAACTTAGAATTGGAATAAGCTCCATGTTCGTTAATATGTTTTATTGAATTGGAGTTTGATGTTAAAAAAGTATTAAAAAATCTGAGTATTATCCGCCTGCGACATATAAGCGGCAAGGTCGGCATTTTCTTTATCAAGATTTGGAGCACCAAGGCGGGCATTGGCAAGCCTTTTACCAAGTTCCACCGCCGGTTGATCTAATGGATTAATTTCCAAAAGCCAGCCGGTGAAAATGGTTGCCGCCTGTAAAAACATCATTAATGCACCTGCTCCTTGAGCATTTGCTTTGCTCATTTCCATATGTACCAAGGGCACAGCGTTTTCAATAAGTCCCATACGTGTTCCCAAGGCTTCAGCATGTAATAATTCACCAAAATTTTTACCTTTAAGCCATGCCCAAGCCTCCGGTAAGTCATTGGCAAATTGTTGACCACACTCGGCAATATCATCGGCTTCAAAAGTATTACTTAAGAAAAAGCAACCTTTATTGCGTGGTCCGTCCAAAAACATTTGATTCACAGAATGCTGGTCGGTAACACCGGTAGCAGAAATAGGCATAATTCCTTTACCTTCTTTGCCAAGGCTTTCAGCCCATAATTGCGCAAACCAAGGTCCAAAGGTAGCCCATTTGGGAATATAGGAAAAGAAAATAAGCTCTGAGTATTTGCGTTGCTCCAATTCATATGCCCATACCGCCAGCTTAAATGATGGATGAGCAAAAATATTTTCCGCATTTTGCAGCAATGATTCTGTTACTTTAGCCGCTCCATCAAGCAGACCTTGCCAATCTATGCCAAGGAAAGCTGCCGGTAATAATCCCACCGCCGATAAGCACGAATATCTGCCACCAAGATTATCGGGAACAACCATGGAGTCAAAACCATGGGTACGTACTTCTTCACGTAAAAATCCTTTATTTTTATCAGTGATAAGTATCATGTGCTTATGCCAGTATTCTCCCAAATGCTCTTTGAGCCATGCTGTGCATAAAAAATATTGCGATATGGTTTCGATGGTACCGCCGGACTTGCTTATGCAAACAATCACCGTTTCTTTTGCCGGAAGTTTACTAAGCCATGCTCCGAATGTTTCGGAGCAGACATTATCGGCAATCCACAATGAAGGACCGGTATGTTCAGGTCCGTCTTGTTCCGGAGCAAAGGCTTTTTGCAATGCTCTGGCACCCAAAGCAGAACCGCCTATGCCAAGTACGAGCATGTGTTTAAAGCGTTTGCATTTTGGTAAAATCTGATCCAAATCTTCGGTAAGTTCTTGCCTGTGTGCTAAGGTAAGTGCCGGTAAACTAGGCAATTCTTTTTGTAAGCGATCTTTAAGATGTGCATATTTTTGAGCAAGGGCTTGTGTGCTTTGCTCTGCTCCGCTCATACGTGCCGTGAAGGCATTGGTCCAATGCAAGGTATTTTGCTGATTTGACATGATCATCCTCCGTTTTGCTATAGCAATTTATTTTGAAATGCTGCTATTATCTTTGTCCAGCTTACTGAA